>NZ_OBEL01000003.1:300000-455789 GCF_900215605.1 Cohaesibacter gelatinilyticus
TGCGACCGTTCTGGAAGTGCCGGTTTCTTTCTTCTTTGAAGATGCCCCGGGGTCCCCGCAAGAAGCATCAGCAACGGGTGAGTCCAAATCTGAGAATTTTGTGATCGACTTCCTGTCTTCATCAGAAGGATTGCAACTCAATCGGGCCTTCGTTCAGATCAAGGATGCCAAGGTCCGTCGCAAGGTAGTGGATCTTGTGCGTGCTTTGGCAGGTGATGGCGAAGAAGGCTGATTTTTTCACATCAACTATCTTGACGTTTCCTTGGATTTCGTCTTTTTAGCACTTAATTAAGCCAGGAGGTTTAAGAGACCTCTTGGCTTTTTATTCATTCATGCCCGTTTGAAAGTGATCTCCTCAATGGCTCGTAAAGAATTTCTCTTCACCAGTGAATCCGTCTCGGAAGGTCATCCAGATAAAATCTGTGACAGGATATCGGATGCAATTGTCGACAAATTTTTGGAGCAGGATCCCTATTCGCGCATTGCGGTAGAGACCATGGCGACCACCAATCAGGTAACTTTGGCTGGTGAAGTGCGTGGCCCATCCAGCATCAATGCCGAGGTGATGAGCGAAACGGCTCGCCGGGTGATCAAGGATATCGGCTACGAACAGGATGGCTTCCACTGGAAGAATGCCAATATCGACGTTCATGTGCACGAACAATCTGCCGATATCGCCCAGGGCGTAGATGAAGCAGAAGGCAAGGATGAAGGAGCGGGTGATCAGGGAATCATGTTTGGCTATGCGGTCAACGAAACCCCTGAATTGATGCCAGCCCCTATTTTCTATGCACATAAAATCCTTCGTGATCTGGCCGAAGCCCGCCATTCCGGCGCCGAGCCGGCTTTGGGCCCGGATGCAAAAAGCCAATTGACCCTTCGCTATGTCGAAGGAAAGCCGGTAGAAGTCAGCTCTCTGGTTCTTTCAACCCAGCACTTGGATGAAAATCTTTCATCTGATGATATTCGTCAGATCGTGGCACCTTATATCGAAAAAGCGCTTCCCGAGGGCTGGCTGACGGATCAGACCGTCTGGCATGTCAATCCAACTGGCAAGTTCGTGATTGGTGGCCCTGACGGAGATGCCGGCCTGACTGGTCGTAAAATTATCGTGGATACCTATGGCGGGGCAGCCCCTCATGGTGGTGGCGCATTCTCAGGGAAGGATCCAACCAAGGTTGATCGTTCAGCTGCTTATGCCGCTCGCTATCTCGCCAAGAATGTTGTCGCAGCCGGTCTTGCTGATCGTTGCTCCATCCAGCTTTCCTATGCGATTGGTGTCTCCGAGCCATTGTCGCTTTATGTTGATAGCTATGGCACCGGCAAGGTGCGGGATTCCCAGCTAGAAAAAGCACTTTGGAACTGCATGAGCCTGACACCACGTGGCATTCGCACCCATTTGCAGCTCAATCGTCCGATCTATGAGCGCACCGCTGCCTATGGCCACTTTGGTCGCCAACCGAATGAAGACGGTGGTTTCTCTTGGGAGAGAACTGATCTGGTAGACAAAATCATCGCAGAACTGGCTTAGTCAACCAATAAGGCTTTGATTCCGCACTTTGCGGATGCGAAAGACTTGACCTTTTGCGTTTCTATTTTTATGGCGTATTCTGAAAACACAGAATACGCCATATATGTATTCTGCCGACTCTAAGGCTTATATAGCCTGTACAAATGATATCATTGGGAAATGTCTGATATGTCCGACCAGTTGCTTGGAACAGCTGCTGAACAAAATGATGTGCCAGCTTGTGAGAGTGTGAAGGAGGAGAAAAAGTCTTCTTTTTTCGGACGCAGAAAAGGCAAACCCCTTAGCCCGCGTCAACAGGCGTTGCTGGATGAGCGATTGCCGAGCCTCTTGCTTGACCCCAACATGCCGATGAATGACATCAAGAGCCTGTTTGATGAAACCAAGCAGGCAATCTGGATGGAAATCGGCTTTGGTGGGGCAGAACATATGAGTTATCAGGCCATACAGAATCCACAAGTTGGGCTGATCGGTTGCGAGCCGTTTGTCAATGGCGTGAGTAAGGCTATTGATCAGATTGCAGCTCATGATATCGCGAATATTCGCCTCTATAATGAGGATGCGGCTCATATTCTGGATTGGCTGCCAGTAGGCTCGATCGATAAGCTATTCCTGCTTTATCCTGATCCTTGGCATAAAAAGCGACACTGGAAGCGCAGATTTGTATCTCATCACAATCTTGAGCGCATCATTCGCGTGCTAAAGCCTGGTGGTATTTTCCGCTTCGCCTCTGATATTGCCGATTATGTTGACTGGACATTGGAGCATATTAAAAAGCACCCGCAATTCAAAGAGCTGGGTGCCACCTCGGAGCAACGCCAACAACCATATCCGGACTGGAAACGCACGCGCTATGAAGCGAAAGCTTATCGAGAAGGGCGTATTCCGCAATATCTGGAATTCGAGCGACTTGCAGATTAGAAACTCGCCGGAAGATCGAAAAAGTGCCGATCAAATGGATGCTTGCTTTCTGACCATGAAATGGTGTATAAGGCGACCAAAATCTAGGCGATCAGTTTAGGGTGGGCCCAACGGACCCGCTCTTTTTTATTCTCTGCTGGTCGCAATCGGGCAATTGAGCAATCATTTGCAACAAACAGGAGACAGGCTTGCCAATGAACGAAGGCAATCCAAATCAACGCCACAAAAGCGCAAGTCGCTTGATCAGTGAAAACGGTCTGGAAGCACGAGTTGTGCAGATTGTTGACCCCGTGATTGAGGATCTTGGCTTTGATCTTGTTCGGGTCCGCATCACCGGTACCAATGGCTGTACCGTGCAAATCATGGCCGAGCGGCCAGATGGTTCCATGACGATTGAGGGCTGCGAAACCATTTCTCGCGCCATCTCTCCGGTGTTGGATGTCGAAGATCCGGTTGACGGGGAATATCATTTGGAAGTTTCCTCTCCCGGAATTGATCGACCTCTGGTGCGTGTGCGGGACTTTGAAGCCTGGCTCGGTTTTGAAATCAAACTGGAATTGTCGATCGGTCTCGATGGGCGTCGTCGGTTCCGTGGTATAATTGAAGCGGTAGAAGGTCAGGAATTGCTTCTGACCTTACCTGATGCGCCGGCAGACAAGCCCAGCACAGTCAGGTTGCCATTGACCGATCTGGCCGAAGCCAAACTGGTCATGACCGATAAATTGATGGAACTTGCGCTCAAGGCGCAATCCACCAAATCCGCTGACGAGGCTCCAAGCCTCGATTCTGATCAGGAACAATAGGAGACCCTGACGATGGCAATCAGTGCAAACCGTCTTGAGCTTTTGCAAATCGCAGATGCTGTGGCGCGCGAAAAATCCATTGATCGCATGATCGTGATCGGTGCGATGGAGGACGCCATTCAGAAAGCGGCTCGTTCTCGCTACGGTCAGGAAACTGACATCAAGGCTTCTATCGATCCACGTACCGGTGAAACCCGTTTGGAGCGTCGTCTGGAAGTGGTTGAGGTGGTAGAAGATTATGCCACTCAGATTGCTCTTGTTGATGCGCGTGATCGCGAACCCGAGATCCAGATCGGTGATATCGTCACCGATATTCTGCCACCACTGGAATTTGGCCGCATTTCTGCCCAATCTGCCAAACAGGTTATTGTGCAGAAGGTGCGCGAAGCTGAGCGTGATCATCAATTTGATGAATTCAAGGATCGTGTTCACGAGGTCATCAATGGCCAGGTTAAACGTGTGGAATATGGCAATGTCACGGTCGATCTTGGTGGTACCGAGGCCATTGTTCGCCGTGACGAACTGATCGCTCGCGAAGCATTCCGTCCTGGAGATCGCATCCGTGCTCTTATTTACGATGTTCGCCGGGAACAGCGTGGCCCGCAGATCTTCCTGTCTCGTACACATCCGCAATTCATGGCAAAACTGTTCGCTCAGGAAGTGCCGGAAATCTATGATGGCATCATCACTATCAAATCTGTGGCGCGTGACCCTGGTTCTCGTGCCAAGATTGCTGTCATCTCGTCCGATAGCTCTATCGATCCGGTTGGTGCTTGTGTTGGTATGCGTGGGTCTCGCGTTCAGGCTGTCGTCAATGAGTTGCAGGGTGAGAAGATTGACATCATTCCATGGTCTGAAGATCCTGCAACCTTCATTGTGAATGCACTACAGCCTGCAGAAGTGGCAAAAGTTGTTCTGGATGAAGAATCCGAACGTATCGAAGTGGTTGTACCCAATGATCAACTGTCGCTGGCCATTGGTCGCCGCGGCCAGAATGTCCGCCTTGCCTCCCAGCTGACTGGTTGGGACATCGATATCATGACCGAAGAAGAAGAGTCGGAGCGCCGTCAGAAGGAATTCAACGAACGCGCTGAATTGTTCATGAAGGCACTTGACGTCGATGATATCGTTGCGCAGCTCTTGGCGTCCGAAGGGTTTGCTTCCATTGAGGAAGTGGCTTATGTGGATCCTAGCGAAGTTTCTGATATCGAAGGTTTTGATGAAGAAACCGCAGCTGAAATTCAGACCCGCGCCAATGAATATCTGGAAGCTCAGGCTCAGAAACTGAATGAAGAACGGATTGCACTTGGTGTATCTGATGATCTGCTGGAAATTTCCGGTTTGACCATGGCAATGCTGGTGGCGCTGGGTAAGGATGATATCAAGACCATTGAAGATCTTGCTGGTTGTGCAACCGATGATCTTGTCGGCTGGACCGAGCGGCGTAATGGCGAAGTCAAGCGCTTCAATGGCTGTTTGACCGGTTTTGATATTTCTCGTCAGGAAGCAGAAGACATCATTATGCTGACCCGTGTAGCTGCTGGCTGGATTGATCCATCCGAGCTGCTAAGCGAGGAAGAAGCTGCTGAATATGAAACTCTGGAAGCCGAAGAAGACGGCATCGAGGACGAAGATCTGGCAGTAGAAGCATCTGATGACGAAGGCGTTGAAGAAGCTGCCGAAAGTGAGAACCAGGAATAAGCTCTTGGTAAATTCCGGGAGGGTTAACCCTCCCGGCTAATAAAAAAACGGGACAAAGTTTGACAAATTCGGGCAAGAAAGGATAAACCGTGCCGCGCAAGAGCAATGAACCTGAGCGCCAATGCCTTGTGACACGGCAAAGCCTTTCCAAAACTGAGATGATCAGATTTGTGTTGGCACCCGATGATCAGGTTGTCCCTGATTTGAAAATGCGGCTACCCGGACGTGGCGTCTGGGTAACGGCAGACCGGAAAATCTTGGAAGAAGCGGTGAGCAAGGGTCTTTTTGCACGTGGTTTCAAATCCAAAACCCAAGATTGCATGCACTTGCCGGATCTGGTGGAAAGTCAACTTCGCCAGCACGCTTTGAGTGCATTGAGCATGACAAGAAAGGCCGGTCAGATTGTAACAGGCTTTGCAAAGGTTGAAGCAACCATTGCACAAAGCCCCCTATTGGGACTATTACATGCAGCAGATGCTGCGCAGGATGGACAAAAAAAGCTGGCCCAGGCTTTGCGACGCAGATTTGGCAGCGATCATTCGATCCCCGTGATTCGATTGTTCAGCGCCGATGCCATGAGTAAAGCCCTGGGGCAGGGCAACGTGATACATGCTGCTTTGACTGCCGGTTCCGCCAGTCATGGCTTTTTGAAACAAGCACAAATGTTCGAAGCATTTGTAGCTGACGATATAGAATTTTCCGACAGAGGCAGTGACAGCGCTGGTTCTGGCAGAGCCTCAGATGAGGCAACCGAGGGTAACGACCGCAAATGAGTGACGAAAACAACAACGACAACACCAATGGCCCATCAGAGAAAAAGACGCTGTCTCTGGGGAAAAGTGTAGGCCAGGGTACTGTGCGCCAAAGCTTCTCGCATGGCCGCTCAAAAGCGGTTGTTGTTGAAAAGCGCAAGCGTCGGTTCACCAATCCCAATGAAGGTAAGCCTGCCGCCTCTCGTGCACAGCCTGCACAAGAGGGCGAAAGGGCCAAGGCCCCTGCCCGTCAGGGTGGAGCTGGCGGCAAGTCCGGCGGTGGTGGACAACGTCAGGGCCAACGCCAAGGTCAGCGCGGCGGTGGTCGTGGCGGCAACAATCAGGCAGCGGCCAGTGGCCAGCGCGGTCTGACATCTTCTGAAAATGCCAAACGCCTGCAGGCGCTTGAGGCTGCCAAGCTTCGCGCCAAGGAAATGGAAGTTCGGAAGAAGGAAGAGGAAGCACGCCGCAAGGAAATGGAAGCCCAGCGTAAGGTCGAAGAAGAGGCCCGTCGCAAGGAAGAAGAAGCACGCGCTGCAGAAGCTGCCATTGAGGCGAAAAAAGCTGAAGAAGAGCGGAAAGTGCGTGAGGCCGCAGAGGCCGAAAAGGCCAAGCAGGAAGCCGTTGCCAAGCCGAAGCAGGAAGAGCGCTCTGCTCCTCGTCAGGATCGTAATGATCGTGGTCCTCGCTCAGGAGATCGTAATGATCGCGGCCCTCGTACAGGAGATCGTCCTGGCGGTGATCGTTCCGGCCGTCCACCGCGCTCAGGAGATCGTCCTGGCGGTGATCGTTCCGGCCGTCCACCGCGCTCAGGAGATCGCCCTGGCGGTGATCGTTCCGGCCGTCCACCACGGTCTGGTGATCGTCCAGGTGGTGATCGCGGTCCTCGCCCAGGTGGTGGTGCTGGTCGCCCTGGCGGTCCGGGTCGCCCCGGTGGCGCCGGTCGTCCGGCCGGTGGTGGTCGTCCAGGTGGTTTCGTGGCTCCTGCTCCGGATCTCAATGCAGAAGGCAAGCCAGGGGCGAAAACACTCAAGCCAGCACCAAAGCGTGCTCGCATGCCAGATCAAAACAAGACAGCGCAACCAGCCAAGCCGAAGACCGATGATCGCCGTCGCGGCAAGCTGACCCTGTCCAACGCACTGAACGAGAATGAACGCCAACGTTCACTTGCTTCCATGCGCCGTCGCCGTGCGAAACAGCGCGGCATGCAAAATGATGTGCCGCGTGAAAAGGTCTTCCGTGAAGTGATCATTCCTGAAACGATCACGGTTCAGGAATTGGCGCAGCGTATGACCGAGCGTGCGGTTGATGTGATCAAGATTCTGATGAAGCAGGGTCAGATGGTCAAGACGGTTGATATTCTTGATGCGGATACAGCTCAACTGGTGGCTGAAGAGCTGGGTCACACTGTTAAGCGCGTGTCTGAGGCTGATGTTGAAGAAGGTCTGTTCAACAAGACAGATTCTGATGAAACGCTTCTCAAACGTCCTCCGGTTGTGACCATCATGGGTCACGTTGACCATGGTAAAACCTCGTTGCTTGATGCTGTTCGCCAAGCCAATGTGGTCAAGGGCGAAGCCGGTGGCATTACCCAGCATATTGGTGCCTATCAGGTAGAGCAGAATGGTGAGAAGATCACCTTCATCGATACTCCGGGCCACGCGGCCTTTACCGAAATGCGTGCTCGTGGTGCAAAGTCAACTGACATCGTGGTACTGGTTGTTGCAGCCGATGATGGCGTGATGCCGCAGACGATTGAGGCCATCAACCATGCTCGTGCTGCTGAAGTACCGATCATTGTTGCTGTCAACAAAATGGATTTGCCTGCTGCTGATCCATCTCGTGTTCGCAATGAATTGCTTCAACATGAAGTTTTTGTTGAGACCATGGGTGGTGAAGTGCTGGAAGTGGAAGTTTCGGCTCTGAAGCGCCAGAATCTTGACGGCTTGCTTGAAGCTATTTTGATGCAGACCGAATTGCTGGAGTTGAAAGCGAATCCGGATCGTGAAGCTGACGGTATCGTTGTCGAAGCCAAGCTCGACAAGGGCCGAGGCCCTGTCGCAACGGTTTTGGTTCAACATGGTACATTGAATGTTGGCGATATCGTTGTCGCCGGGGAGCAATGGGGTAAGGTCCGTGCGCTGGTCGATGATCTTGGTAAGAAAGTAGATTTTGCAGGGCCATCCAAGCCGGTTGAGATTCTCGGCTTCCAGTCTGCTCCAGATGCTGGTGATCAGGTTGCTGTGGTTCAAACCGAAGGCCGTGCGCGCGAGATTACCGAATATCGTATCCGTAAGAACAAGGATCTGGCGGCTGCCAAGGCCAACCGTGGTTCTTTGGAACAGATGCTTTCCAACTTGAAGGCATCTGATGCCAAGACCTTCCCGATTGTTGTCAAAGGCGATGTGAAGGGCTCTGTCGAGGCTATTATCGGTGCTCTGGACAAGATCGGTAACGAAGAAGTCTCTGCGCAGATCCTGCATTCCGGTGTCGGTGGTGTGACCGAATCGGACGTCACGTTGGCTGAAGCCTCAGGTGCTCCAATCATCGCATTTAACGTACGTGCAAATCAGCAGGCCAAACAGGCAGCTGAGCAGAAGGGCGTTGAAATCCGCTACTACAACATTATCTACGATCTGACAGATGATGTGAAAGCGGGTATGTCCGGCATGCTCAGCCCGGAAGTTCGCGAAACCTTCATTGGTTACGCAGAAATTCTGGAAGTCTTCAACATCACCAAGGTCGGCAAAGTTGCCGGTTGCCGCGTGACCGAAGGCACTGTCGAGCGTGGTACCGGTGTACGTCTGCTGCGCGACGATGTGGTCATTCATACTGGCAAACTCTCCACCCTCAAGCGCTTCAAGGATGAAGTGAAAGAGGTTGTTGTTGGTCAGGAATGCGGTATGGCCTTCGAGAAATACGAAGATCTTCGTGTTGGCGATCAAATCGAATGCTTCCGCGTCGAAGAGATCGCACGTTCTCTGTAATCCGGAGACGTCACGGAATATCAATACTGGCCCTGTTGGCCATGAAAATTTGTGCGGCGGTCGGTCCAATCCCGGCCGCTGCCTTGCTGTTTATAGGATAGACTATGAGCCGAAAGACACGTGGCGGCAAAGGTATGCCGTCTCAGCGCCAGCTGCGCGTTGGTGAACTGGTGCGCAAATCCATCTCTGAATGTCTGACTCGTGGTGAAGTTCAGGATGAATTGCTCCAGAATAACGTTATTTCCATTCCAGAGGTACGCGTGACCCCGGATATGAAGCTGGCAACGGCCTTTGTCATGCCGTTGGGTGTTCCTGGCATGGAAAAGGACATTGTGGAAGCACTGAACCGCCACAAGAAGTATCTGCGCGGGCGTCTTGGTCGCGATCTTGGAATGAAACATACACCGGAATTACGCTTCCGCTATGATGAGACCTTCGATGAAGCCTCGCGCATTGATGCGCTGCTGAGTTCACCGAAAGTCATACAGGATTTGCAAGACAGAAACGATCAGGCTGAAGAAGACGAGTAGGGGCCGATCATGTCAGAGAATGGAAGCATTCAGGCGGAGCAGGATCAGCAACCAGCAAAGCCGAAGAAAAAGAAAAAACAGCAATTTCGCGCCAAACGCCGCACGGATATTCACGGCTGGGTTGCTCTCGACAAACCACTGGAAATGACTTCGACGCAGGCTGTGGGTGCAATCAAACGCATCTTCAATGTTAAGAAAGCCGGCCATGCAGGGACGCTTGATCCATTGGCAACGGGCTGCCTGCCGATTGCCCTGGGTGAAGCCACAAAGACCGTGTCTTACGTCATGGATGGTATCAAGCTCTATGAATTCAAGGTTCGTTGGGGCGAGGAAACCAGCACTGATGATGCCGAAGGCGAGCTGATTGACAGCTCTTCCCATCGCCCGTCAGAAGAAGAGATCGAAGCGTGCCTCGATCACTTCACTGGTGAGATCATGCAGGTGCCTCCAGCCTTTTCTGCCATCAAGGTGAATGGTGAGCGAGCCTATGATCTGGCTCGTGATGGCGAAGAGGTCAAGCTGGCTGCCCGCCCCATTACTGTTCATGATCTGGAACTGGTTGAGGTTCCGGACGAAGATACTGCAATTTTTGTCGCCGAATGTTCCAAGGGCACCTATGTTCGCTCCTTGGCACGTGATATTGGGCGACATCTCGGAACGCGAGGCCATGTGATTGGTCTGCGTCGGCTCTGTTCAGGACCATTTAGCGAGGAAATGCTGATTTCGCTGGAAAGTCTTGAAGACTTGAGCCATAGTGCGCCCGGCGAGCCCGGGCTCGCCAATGCTTTGCTTCCTGTTCAGACCGCGCTGGACGACATCCCGGCTCTGGCCATAAACAGGAATGCCGTAGCAAGATTACGCCGAGGTCAATCGGTCTTGCTACGTGGAAATGATGCCCCGATCGACGGGTTCGCATTGGCAATGAATGGGGCTAACCCAATTGCTATTTGCGAAATTGTTGCCGGAGAATTGTGCCCAAGGCGTGTTTTCAATCTGCCTGAGGGTTCCGTGGATCTGTCCACGCCTCAGCCAAACCAATAAGGAGATCCCGATGTCGATTTCTGCTGAACGCAAACAAGAACTGATCAAAGAATATGCCACCAAAGACGGCGACACCGGTTCCCCAGAGGTACAGGTTGCTGTTCTTTCCGAGCGTATTGCCAATCTGACTGAGCACTTCAAGTCTCATAAGAAAGACAATCACTCTCGTCGTGGTCTTCTGAAATTGGTTTCTCAGCGTCGTAAACTTCTTGACTATGTAAAAGCCAAAGAAGAAGCACGCTATCAGGACCTGATCAAGCGTCTTGGTCTGCGTCGCTAAGCTCCAAATAAAACGCGGTGATCAGATGATCGCCGCGTTTTCTCGTATCTGACCAAGTTGGATGAATACAACTTCATCCTCTTGTTCTTGCTTTAAGACTTTGTGAAGCAAGAGATGAAACAAGGGATCCGGGCCTATAAGGGTTGGCCCTTGTTAGAATGAGTCACCGGCAGGATTGCCAGCGGCTTTGCCCTCAATCGAGTGACGCAAGGCCCCTCGTTGTCTTGCCCGTGGCAAATATGCCAAACATGCCCCGTTGAAAATGTATGTATGGGGGCATCTATGAAAGGACATTTGAATGTTCGATATTCAACGTGAAGAAATTGAATGGGGCGGCCAACAGCTCGTCCTGGAGACCGGTAAAATTGCCCGCCAGGCTGACGGTGCTGTTCTGGCGTCCCTTGGTGGTACAACTGTACTTGCGACCGTTGTGTCTGCAAAGCAGCCAAAGCCAGGTCTCGATTTCTTCCCACTGACCGTCAATTATCAGGAAAAGGCCTATGCGGCCGGTAAAATTCCTGGCGGTTACTTCAAACGTGAAGGTCGCCCAAGCGAGAAGGAAACATTGGTTTCCCGCCTGATCGACCGTCCGATCCGTCCTTTGTTCGTTGAAGGCTACAAGTGCGAAACACAAGTGATCGTCACTGTGATGAGCCACGACATGGAAAACGATCCAGACGTACTGGCCATGGTAGCAACTTCTGCTGCTCTGACCCTGTCTGGTGTTCCATTCATGGGCCCGATCGGTGGTGCACGCGTTGGTCTGATCAATGACGAGTTCGTCTTGAACCCGGCTGTCGACCAGATGGAAGAATCCAAGCTGGACCTGATGGTCGCTGGTACCTCTGATGCAGTTCTGATGGTGGAATCCGAAGCACAGAATCTGCCAGAACAGACCATGCTGGATGCAGTTATGTTTGGTCACAAGGGCTTCCAGCCTGTGATCGGCGCTATCATCCGTCTGGCTGAAAAAGCGGCCAAAGAGCCTCGCGAATTCGTCACTCCGGACAATTCCGAGCTGAAAGCCAAAGTTACCGAAATCGTTGGTTCCGAGCTGGCTGACGCTTACAAGATCACCTCCAAGACCGAGCGTCGCGATGCGATTGATGCGGTTAAGGCGAAAGTGGTCGAAGCGCTGTGCGACGCCGAGAACGAAGAAGCACCTGCAACATCCGTTGTGGGCGATGTCTTCAAGAAAGTTGAAGCTGGCATCGTTCGCGGCCAGATCATCGAGACAAGCACTCGCATTGACGGTCGCGATCTTTCCACCGTTCGTCAGATCAAATCCGAAGTGGGCACTCTGCCACGCACCCATGGATCTGCACTTTTCACCCGTGGTGAAACCCAGGCAATGGTTGTTGCCACACTCGGTACTGGTGATGATGAGCAATTTGTTGATGCTCTGGAAGGCACCTACAAGGAAACCTTCCTGTTGCATTACAACTTCCCTCCATATTCTGTAGGCGAAGCGGGCCGCGTTGGTTTCACCGGTCGTCGCGAAATCGGCCATGGTAAACTGGCATGGCGTGCAGTTCGCCCAGTGCTGCCTGCCCATCATGATTTCCCATACACCTTGCGTGTTGTCTCTGAAGTGACCGAATCCAACGGTTCTTCTTCCATGGCGACTGTTTGTGGTACTTCCTTGTCTCTCATGGACGCTGGTGTTCCTCTGAAGTCACCTGTTGCCGGTATTGCAATGGGCCTGATCAAAGAAGGCGACAAATATGCAGTTCTGTCTGACATTCTGGGTGATGAAGATCATCTGGGTGACATGGACTTCAAAGTCGCTGGTACTTCCGAGGGCATCACCTCTTTGCAGATGGACATCAAGATTGATGGCATTACCGAAGAGATCATGAAGGTTGCTCTGGAGCAGGCCAAGGGCGGCCGCTTGCACATTCTCGAAGAAATGGGCAACGCTCTTTCCGAGGCTCGTCCAGAAGTTGGCGAACATGCTCCTCGCATCGAGACTTTCAAGATCCCAACCGACAAGATCCGTGAAGTGATTGGTTCTGGCGGTAAGGTAATCCGTGAAATTACAGAAAAAACCGGCGCAAAAGTTGATATCTCTGATGATGGTACCATCAAGGTGGCTTCCTCTGATGGTGCTGCGATCACCGCAGCTGTCAACTGGATCAAGTCCATTGCAGCAGAACCGGAAGTTGGCGAGATTTACAAAGGCAAAGTGGTCAAAACCGTTGACTTCGGTGCTTTCGTAAACTTCTTCGGTGCGCGTGACGGCCTGGTTCATATCTCTCAGTTGACCCCACAGCGCACCAACAAGGTGACCGATGTGGTTAAAGAAGGCGACAGCGTCTTCGTCAAGCTGCTGGGCTTTGACGAGCGTGGCAAGGTACGCCTGTCCATGAAAGTCGTGGACCAGGAAACTGGCGAAGAGATCAAGCGTGAAGAAAAGAAAGAAGCCAACGCTGACTAATCAGCCATTAGCTTCTTGACGAATTGAAAACCCGCTGGCAGATGCTGCCTGCGGGTTTTTCTTGGTCTGTTATAGACGATCAGAGCAAGTATTAATACTTCATCAAATCCAATATGAGCACAAATTGTGCGAGAGAGACTGATGATTTAAAGAAGTAGGGATTCTGAAATCCTCAAGCGGCCTTCGTATCGTGCCTGGAATTCAATTCATTACCAGAATGTGTATGGGAAGTTTCCATCTCCACACCGGGCACAAGATTTATGTCGCGCGGCTTGCCAAGCAGGAAGCCCTGTGCCTCATGGCAGCCCGCAATCTTGAGGATTTCCAGGACTTCCTTATTGTCAATGCCTTCTGCAGTGATGCGCATGTCCAGACTTTTTGCCATGCCGATAACAGCCGAAATAATGGCCATGGCACCTTGGTCGTGGGTAAGATCCTTGACAAAACTACGATCAATCTTGAGCTTGTCAAACGGAAAATTGCTCAGATAATTGAGGCCGGAATAGCCTGTACCAAAATCATCCAGAGCAATGGAAATACCCATTTTCTGGAGCTTTTGCAGCATTTCTGCCGTGCCATCTGAAATGTTGATGAACAGGCTTTCGGTTACTTCCAGTTCAAGGCGGGCGGGATCCAGACCGGTTTCCTGCAAGGCATGTTCGGTCAGTTCCACAATATCGATATGCTGTATCTGAACGGGTGATAAATTGACGGCAACGCGCAAAGGATTATGCCAGCTGACCGCAGCTTTACAAGCTTCCAGAAGGGCAAATTCAGACAGTGGAATAATAAAGCCATTCTGTTCGGCGATAGGAATGAAATCACCCGGCGAAATCAACCCTCTTTGTGGGTGCTCCCAACGAATCAAGGCTTCGAAACCAACCTGTTCGCCGGTGGCGAAGCTGAATTGTGGCTGGAAGAACAGTTTGAACTCGTTATTCTTCAGAGCCCTGTCCATGTCTTGGGAAAGCAGTTGCAGATCATGGATCTTCTCATCTGCACCTTCTTCATAACAATAGATCTTGTTGTGTCCCTGTTGCTTGGCCCGTTGAAGAGCAAACTGAGCGCAATGCGCTAGTTCAGACCCTTCGAGGCTATCATCGGGATAGAGAGAAATACCACCTGAAAAAGTGATCTCCATGGAGCGGGCATCACAGATATAGGGACGATAGAGAGCTGTGAAGAGGCTTTGCATACGTTGCTGCAAATCTTCGCCACTGCCATCATAACGCACAAGGATGGCAAACTCGTTACCCGACAAGCGAGCACACTCCGCTCGTTGCCCTGTGAAATGCACCAAACGATTACCTATTTCCTTCAATAACTGATCAGCCCCACCATAGCCCAGTGTTGTGTTTACTTCCCTGAAGCGGTCAATATCCAACAGCATCAAGGCGAACGGACCAGTTTTTTTGGAGTTTGAAAGATAGGTATTGATTGTTTGGGAAAATTTCGCGCGCGTACTGAGACCTGTCAATTTGTCGTTGGCAGACAAGTCTTCAAACGCCTTCTTCATTTCTATCTCACGTTTGTTGAAGCGATAGAAAATGGCAAAGGACAAGGCGGAAATAAGGGCGATCATGGCCAGCTGAACAAGACCCAACCATTGGCTCTCATCACCCAGAAGCCAGAATACGAAAGCAGCATAAAAGAGATTGGCTATGGCCAATCCGCCCACAAAGAACCATTGTTTTTTGTTTCGTCCGAATTTGCGAGGTGAAGTCACCGACATCCTCATGCCTTCTGGCTACATTGACTACATCGCTTGCACTCTAGTGATAGGAAATAAATTTGAAGCTAAGAGAGATGGTTAAGCAAAAGCAAAGGCGACACTGTGTCCAAAAACAAAAGGGGAAAGCTGATGCTTTCCCCTTTTGCATGAATTTATATTTTGTAGCTCGACTTTAACGCTTGTCCAGATACCCAAGTGTATCCAGTGTTGGCATGGAAACAGTGTTGTAGCCCGCATCCACATAATGCGTCTCGCCAGTAACCGAAGAAGACAGATCAGACAGCAGATAAAGTGCTGTTCCACCCACATCTTCAATAGTGGTGGATTTGCGCAATGGGCTGTTATCACGCTGATAATTGAACATCTGGCGTGCATCCGAGATTCCAGCGCCTGCAAGCGTTCTGACAGGGCCGGCAGAGATGGCATTGACACGAATGCCCTCTGGACCAAAATCAGTTGCCAGATAGCGCACAGAGCTCTCCAGTGCCGCCTTGGCGACGCCCATGACATTGTAGTTGGGCATGACACGGACAGAGCCGGCATAAGTCAAGGTGATCATGGAGCCACCCTCATTCATGATAGCGCCTGCACGCTTGGCAATCTCGGTAAAGGAGAAGCAGGAAATCACCATTGTACGGGTGAAGTTCTCGCGACTTGTGTCTGCATAGCGACCCTTGAGCTCATTCTTGTCGGAAAAGCCGATGGCATGAACAACAAAATCAATTGAACCCCATTTTTCCTTCAATGTGTCAAAGACAGCATCAACGGAAGCCAGGTCTTCTACGTCACATGGCATAACGATGTCAGAGCCGACACTCTCGGCCAACGGCTTTACCCGTTTGCCAAGGGCTTCACCCTGATAGGTGAAGGCAAGCTCAGCTCCCTGATCGGCCAAGGTCTTGGCAATGCCCCAGGCAATGGAATGGCTATTCGCGACACCCATGATAAGGCCGCGTTTACCCGTCATCAAACCAGTCATGGATACAAGACCTCTTAACCGTTATAGCGCTGGAAAACCAAGGTGGCATTGGTGCCGCCAAATCCGAAGGAATTGGACAGAACCGTATCGATCTTGGCATTGTCGATGCGGTCACGAACGATTGGCACACCGTCAAATTCCGGATCCAGCTCGGTAATGTGAGCGGATTCACCAATGAAACCTGCTTGCAACATCAACAGGGAGTAAATGGATTCCTGTACGCCAGCAGCACCCAGGGAGTGGCCTGTCAGGGATTTGGTAGAAGCGATATGAGGCATCTTGTCGCCAAAGACTTCACGGATCGCACCGATTTCCTGTTTATCGCCAACAGGGGTAGAGGTGCCGTGACAATTGACATAATCGACATCGCCTTTGACGGTGGCCAGAGCCTGCTTCATGCAGCGCACCGCGCCTTCACCGGAAGGGGCCACCATGTCATAGCCGTCAGATGTTGCACCATATCCAACGATCTCTGCATAGATCTTGGCGCCACGGGCCAGAGCATGTTCCAGCTCTTCAACAACCAATACGCCGGCACCGCCAGCAATAACGAAACCATCGCGGGTAGCGTCATAGGCACGGGATGCTGTCGATGGGGTGTCATTATATTTTGAAGACATGGCGCCCATGGCGTCGAACAGGTTGGACATGGACCAGTCCAGATCCTCGTGGCCGCCAGCAAAGACGATATCCTGTTTACCCATCTGGATCAATTCATAGGCGTTGCCAATGCAGTGTGCAGAGGTGGAACAAGCCGAAGAGATGGAATAGTTCACGCCATGGATCTTGAAATAGGTCGCCAATGTTGCAGAAGCAGTAGAAGACATCGCTTTTGGAACCGCGAATGGGCCAATGCGCTTTGGCGAGCCATTTTTGCGAGTAATGTCAGCGGCCTGAACAACGGTCTGGGTGGATGGTCCGCCAGAACCCATCACGATACCGGTACGCTCGTTTGTGATGTTATCTTGCTCCAGGCCGGAATCCGCGATGGCCTGTTTCATGGCAACATGGTTCCACTCACCACCTTGTGAGAGGAAGCGTTTGGCGCGGCGATCAACCAGATCGCTGGTATCAATATCGGGAGCGCCCCAAACCTGGCATTTGAAGCCATGATCGGCAAAATCCTGGGAAAAACTAATGCCGGACTTGGCATCACGCAGGGATGCAGTGACCTGGTCGGCATCGTTACCAATAGAGGAAACAATACCCAAACCGGAAATGACAACTCGTCTCATAGTTAGGCCTCACTATCAATCTTGGGGCTCTTCATGTCTGGCAGATAGGTTTAGCCCTATCAGCCTCAATGTCTATCTGTCACTGACATAGGACAAAAAGGCCATTTTTCAAAGCGCAAAGCACTCCAATCAGAAAAGCACATGCCCGCTATATGGGCATGCTCAACCGATCCACCAATAGGCTCATTAACTTATTGATCTTTGAACAGACCAACACGCAAATCTTTCGCAGTAAAGACCGTTTCGCCATCCGCCTTTACCCAACCATCACCAATGCCAAGGATCAAGCGGCCTTTCATGACGCGCTTGAAGTCAACACCGAACTCAACCATTTTGGTTTCCGGGGTGATCTGGCCTGCAAAGCGGATGTCGCCAACCGAAATGGCCCGGCCCTTGCCTTCGAGGCCCAGCCATCCAAGATAGAAGCCGGTCATCTGCCAAAGGGCGTCAAGACCAAGGCAGCCCGGCATGACTGGATCACCTGCAAAGTGACAATCAAAGAACCAGCGCTCGGGATTGATGTCATATTCTGCACGAATATGGCCTTTGCCATGCTCGCCACCATCCTCGCTCACTTCGGTAATTCGGTCCAGCATCAGCATTGGAGGCAAAGGCAATTGCGGATTGCCCGGACCAAACATTTCGCCGCGGCTGCAGGTCAGAATTTCTTCAAAGGTAAAGCTGGATTGGCGCTGTTCCATCAGGTGTCCATTCTCTTGTTCGCCGCTTTTGTGCCTTTCAAAAAAGGCAAAATTAAGCTGGCCAGATAGTGCTTGTTGAAGTGACAGTCTGCCCGGCTTAATCGGGTATGTCAGCTTCTATCAATGGTGCAACAAGGGCTCCATTGCAAAGGATAAAGGTCAAACTGCTTATAACCTGTTCTTAACACTTGCACTAGGCTTAGCAGACGAAAATTTCGTGGCCCACAGCTTTTCTCGTTGCCGGTGTGCGTCCTGCCGGATTGGGAGAGTAATCCAATGCAAAAGAAAGAGAGTTCCCAGAGCTGAGTTAGACCAAATTGAGCTCACCCAATAGGGTCTAGGTGTTTTTCCTGTCAGGCGAAAGACTGAAACAATATGTCGACTTATACTTGCTGAATTTGCAAAAAAGCCCTATATCACTCATAATATATGTTGATGGACCAAAGAATTGACCGCAAGACCGAATAGGGAAGTGCCTGTATGAAGCCCTTGATGCCCTCTTTTGACAGACGCTCAGCACGCGACATGTTGGTAGACGCAGGACTGCGCCCGACCAGACAACGCCTGTCTCTGGCTGAGTTGCTGTTTGCAAAGGGAGATCGCCACGTCTCTGCGGAATTGTTGCAACAGGAAGCGGAAAAGGTAAATGTATCCGTATCCTTGGCAACAATCTACAATACCTTGCACCAGTTTACGCAAGCAGGTCTCTTGCGGGAAGTTGCCGTTGAGGGCAACAAGGCATATTTTGACACCAATACTTCGGATCACCATCATTTCTTCTTTGAAGAAGACAATCGCGTGGTTGATATTCCCGGCGGCATGAGTGTTGATGCTCTTCCCGAAGTCCCCGAAGGTATGGAAATCACCCGGGTGGATGTGGTTGTTCGCTTGCGCCGCAAGAAAAACTGATCCGCACTTTTTATCCAGATAACGATCCAGGATACCCGCTCATAGGCATATGAGTGAACAATGACCTATGGCCCGAATTTGGATTTCATGCCTGAAACAGGTAGTGAATTGCAAGGATAACGCCAAACAGCAAGAACAATGTCTCAAACACCACGACATAAAGATGCCTAGCTCCCAGTGCCACGATGGATTGTAGCGTGGTCATGACACCGAGCGCCGAAATGGCAATGATCAGGCTCCAGCGGGATGTATCAATCAGGATAAGATGTGCAACATCAGGAACCCAGCCAAAGGAATTGAGAAACACGCAAGCTACAAACCCGAGAGCAAAATAGGGAAATTGAAAATCGCGCTGTTGTTCTGATTGTGATTGTTTGAAGACTTGGCGCATGACCACGGCAACTATGATCATGACTGGTAACAACATCATGACCCGCACCAGCTTCACGATCGTAGCTGTATCGCCTGCCTCGTCGGAGACGCCATAGCCAGCTCCGACCACCTGAGCAACATCATGAATGGTTGCCCCGAACATGATACCCATCTGTTGATCATTCATGCCGAGCATGGAACCAATGGTTGGATAGGTCACCATGGCAATGGTGGACAGAGTTGTGACAGCAATAACGGTAAAGAGCGTATCATTTTCCAATCTCTGTCGGGTTTCATCACAACAGGGAATGACCGAACTGATGGCAAGGGCAGCGGATGCTCCGCAAATTCCTACAGCCCCGCCAGTCAAAAGGCCAAAAGCAACATCTTTTTTCAAAAAACGCGCAAGGAGCAAACCTGCGGCCAGACTTCCCACAACTGCCAAAATGACCAGAAGCACCATCTCGATACCCAATTGTTGAATCTGATCAAAGGAAATCCGAAGACCTAGCAGAGCAACACCAATCCGCAAGAGTTTCTTTGCGGCAAAACTGAGGCCTGCTGCACAGCGAGGGTTTTGCGAGAGAAAATGAAAGGCCATACCAATCAGCAATGCATAGAGCATCACCGGTCCGCCGTGATGCTCTGACAAATAACTGGCGGTTACAGCAATCATTGTTGCAACAAGGAAGCCAGGCCAGTGATCAATAATCTGGTCTCTTAGTTGGCTGAAGGCGCCCTTTGGAGAGGGAGATGCTGGATCAGTGATGGACATGGTGCTTTTGGAGAGTAGAGATTTAAATGCAATGCGCGCATGTTGGTTAGCAGAATTTTGCGTTCAGGCCAATTGCAAGTGTTGATCCTGCATTTTGGGTCAAACAAAGATTGCCTTTCTATTCAATTCGCCGCGGAACATTTCTCATTTGGAAGCCTGTCTTGTCCTGCACAAATCCGGCAGCGAGATAAAATCGCAGAACTTCAGGGTTCTGTGATCCTGTCATCAACATCACTTTGTAACACCCCTGCTCAAAGGCCTGATCACAAGCATGGCGTATAATGCTTTTGCCATACCCTTTGTTACGATGCTCAATATGAGTGACGACATTCTCGATCAATGCATAAGGGCGCCCACCACGTGTCAGATTGGGAACAATGACAAGGCAGCAACTGGCAACAGCTTGGCCTTCTTCCCGGCCGAGATAGATCTTACCCATAGCCCGATTGTGAAACTGCCGGAATATCTCGACCGCTCTATCTTCATCAAGGACAGGATCATTAGGGATGAGGGATCGATAGAGTTTCAGAAGGGCGGGTAGATCACCTTCTGTCGCTGGCCTAATAATCATTGTCCTGCTCCTGTATCGCGAGCAGACCGTGATTTGACTATTCTTCGATCACTTCATCGGGATAAATGCCCCAAAGCATGTTGGCGCGCAACCAGCCCTGGCGTCCCTGTGCTGACACCTGACACCAATTGTTTTTACACTTCATCACATCAACCAGAACATTGACCTGCGCCTTGACCACTTCGGATGCGTCATTCTGGGGTTCTTCCTTGAGGCTGAGCAATGTGCCTGGCTTCTGCCATGGGCTGATCAGCGCGGTGCGGCGGCCAGAAAGAAGGGAATGGAAGACCCAACCTTCCTCACCTTCAGAATCGCGAACACGACGCCAGTTTTCGAATTCCTGAATGATCTCGACAGGAAGCCCGGCACGACGGAAAATCCACTTCACTTTATGATCAGTGCTTGGACCGCCGCGCACATTGACGCGGTCTGATTTCAGACTGACAAATCGTGGTACCTTGTAACCAGATGGACCAACAGAGGTTCCCTGAGCCCAGACAGAACCAATCTCAAGCATCACAAGGCTTAAGATAAGGGCTGGTAGAACCTTAAGAAATTTATTTTGGGTAAGTCTTGCCTGGGCCATCTGTACCAAAGTGTTCTGTCGCATGGAAAAAGCGTAAACCAAACCATTAAATCTTTATTTAAAGAGGAATGACTTTCCCTCAATTCTCTTTTTTATCCTGCGGCACCTTTGACCAAGGAACAATCCGATCAGACCTTACCTTTCGCGCCAGCATTTGCTAGACATAGATTGTGGCGCAAATCATGTGCCCTGCAAAAGAAAAGAGCTGATGAAATGATCAGGCTCTGCCGTTTAAGCCTGTCCTTCTATCGCGTCAAGATAAAAGCAGGCCAAGATTGCAGATCGGCCCGACATTTGAGGCATGATTAGGGCGAACCTATGGCGAAAAACAAGCCGACCGTTGTTGTCACCCGCAAGCTTCCCGATAGTGTGGAAACCCGTATGCGGGAATTATTCGATACTCGTTTGAATCTTGAAGACAAGCCGATGAATCAGGCCGAGCTGGTCGAGGCCATGAAAAGTGCGGATGTACTGGTCCCAACCGTGACTGATCGCATTGATGCGTCTGTGATCTCGCAGGCCGGTGATCGTCTCAAGCTGATTGCCAACTTTGGGAATGGTGTGGACAATATCGATGTTGCCACTGCCAACAAGCGCGGAATCGTGGTGACCAATACCCCGGGTGTTCTGACAGAAGATACCGCCGATATGGCCATGGCTCTGATTCTGGCCGTGCCGCGCCGCCTGATGGAAGGCATTTCCGTCATGGAGCAGGGCGGATGGCAAGGTTGGTCCCCGACCTGGATGCTCGGCAACCGGATCTGGGGCAAACGCCTTGGCATCATCGGTATGGGCCGTATTGGGCAGGCAGTGGCACGTCGCGCCAAGGCTTTCGGTATGCAGATCCATTATCACAATCGTCGGCGCTTGCCCGCAGCTGTTGAAGCGGAGCATGAAGCGACATATTGGGAATCTCTCGATCAGATGCTGGCCCGTATGGATGTGATTTCCATCCATTGTCCGCATACGCCAGGCACATATCATCTGCTGTCTGCACGCCGCCTGAAACTGATTCGCCCAGACGCCTATATCGTCAACACCGCTCGTGGCGAAGTGATTGATGAAAACTCTCTGGCTCGCATGGTCCTCAATAACGAGATTGCCGGTGCTGGGCTTGACGTATTCGAGCATGAACCTGCGGTCAATCCGAAATTGGCGCAGTCGAATCGTGTTGTGCTCATCCCGCATATGGGATCGGCGACCTTGGAAGGCCGCTCGGATATGGGCGAGAAGGTCATCATCAATATCAAGACCTTCATGGATGGTCATCGTCCACCAGATCGCGTCTTGCCATCCATGCTCTGATGGCAGTGGAAATGTAGAGGTAATCACCTGCGAGGAGTTCATGCTCTTCGCGGGTTTTTCTTATTAGAAATCCTGCAGCAGTTTTGTTGTCTGTGGATCCATGAAACCGGCAATGGTGGCCTCGGTCTCCCTGTCCATGGCGTTGTTCAAATTCTGAAAGGCACTTTGGTTCAGAACGCGTTTCATCGCACGAACGGAGAGCGGCGGTAAATTGGCCAGCTTCTGAGCTACAGCGAGGGCTTCGGATTGTAGCTGCTCATCGCCAACCATGCGCCAGGCTACGCCAAGTTCCAAAAGCTCTGCTGAGCTATACCGTTCTCCAAAAAACAGCATCTCCCGTGCCTTGTTCAAGCCAACCAAGGCTGGCAAAAGAGAAGTCACTCCTCCGGTTACAAACAGATTAAGCGAGACTTCGGGGAAGAACCCCCTAGCGCTTTCCGCCCAAATGGGAAAGTCACAATTGATCGCCCATTCGAACCCGCCCCCGACGGCCCAGCCATTGATGGCACCGACGACCGGCTTTTCGCCTAAGCTGATTGCTCGTGTCACGCGCTGAATGGCGAGCGTTAGCTGACGGGCCTCACTTTCACTTTCTGGATGACGGTGGGCCTTGCGGTCATCGCCTGCGCAAAAGGCGCGACCCTCTCCGGTCAGGATAAGGACGCGGCTTTTGCTATCTCTGTTGGCATCTTCGAATGCTTGTGCCAGATCCGCGATCAACGAAGGGTTCATCGCATTGAGAACATCAGGGCGATTCAGGCTGATCTTGCGAACGCCATCTGCCACAATTTGTGAAGTGACCGTTTCATAGCAAAAATCAGACATGACCCACTCCGTCTTTTGCTGAATGCAAAACCCGTCTTGTTTTGCCCTCGGTTGTCGGAAAAGAAGCAAAGAGGCGCAGTGTAACTTCGGCGGTCACGCCAAGACGCTTCTTGATCAGGGCTTCAACCTCTCTGGCTAGTGCATCGCTTATGCCTTGTTGTTTGGCGACTTCGGCATGAACTGGCAAGCGATCATAAGGTGGATGTCCATCGAGAATGATCCGGTAATCTCCCGACAATTGCGGCATGGATCCAAGGATGGCCGCAATTTGGGTAGGAAAGACATTCAGCCCCCGAACAACCACCATATCATCAGAGCGCCCGATCACCTTGAAGCGCATGCCAGTACGCCCACATGAACATGGATCTGAAGCAACAATTTGCAGAATATCGCCTGTCCGGAACCGGACCAGTGGTTGGCAGTCCTTGGCAAGATGCGTCAAAACCAGTTCGCCAATCTGCCCATCTTGCATATCGAGTACTTGGCCATTGTCAGGGTCAATCAGTTCTGGATAGAGAATATCACTTCCCAGAAAATGCAGGTGCGTGTCGTGTTCGCACTGGCTGGCAAAGTTGGAAAAAACATCAGATACGCCATAATTGGCGTTTCTGGGTTCCATTCCCCAGACATCTTTCAGCCGTTGCCGAAAAGCAGGATCATCCAGTCCTGCTTCACCACCAAAGAGGCCTAGTCGCAGTCCCAAATCCTTTGGATCGATATTGGGAAAATGTGATTCCAGAACGCGCTCCAAAACGGATGGATAACTCGGTGTGCATGAGATTGCATTGATACCAATTTCCTGAATTGTCCGAATGAGCAATTCACTGCTCCCAACCCCAAAGGGAACGACCATGGCACCAGTTTGCTCAAGTGTTAGATGGTCGCTTACTCCACCCATCCACATTTGATAATTCAGACAATGGACCACTTTATCACTCGCTTTAAGACCAGCCGCCCGATGGCTTCGTCCGCCGACCACCGCAGTGATGTGACAGTCCCTTGCTGACAAAGCCAGATTCATGGCCTGACCTGTGGTTCCAGATGTGCGGTGCAGGCGATTGACCTCTGATGGATCTGCAGCAAGATATGATCCGAACGGTCCATGCTTTGCTTGCGAGAGGCGTAATTGTGATTTGTCCGATAAGGGAAGGGCAGCAAGGTCGGATAAGGTTTGTGGGGGCCGTGTGCCCTGCCAGAGCTTTTGATAGAAGACTGAGCGTTCAGCCACATAGGTGCTTTGCTTTTCCCAAAGCGTTTGCTGATGGCTTGCAAGGGTAGCTTTATCCGCCCATTCTGCATTTTTCAGTAAGCTCATAATGCCAGTCCTCGTTTCCAGATATCACTGAGACTGTCAATCACGGCCTCTTTGTCATCTGAAAGAGATTTCAAATAGGGGTCTTTGTGCAACAAAAGGACATTGAGATATTGATCGACCAATCCACCCAAGGCATAGGCTCGTCTTTGCAAATCTTCCTGTGAGAAGGGTTGAGTGATCCCCTTACTTTTCCAGCGCTTCATGGTCGAATGAGTGACGCTATCCGCCCATTCTCTGTTCAACCGCAAAAAGGCTTCTCTTGTTTCTGGGAAATCTTCCAGATGATGGATGAGGCATTTCATCAAACCCAGATTGGCTTCAAACAAGTGATAATAGGCAGCTGTTGTCGCCCGCACACTATCTTCACTCTCATATTGTGAAGCCTGTTTCATTTGCACTTGCAGGAAAGCGATATAGGCCTGCAGCAAATGGGAAACAAAATCATGTCGATCCTGAAAATGTAAATAGAAGGTGCCCTGAGCAATCCCTGCTTCCTTGCAAAGCTTTGAAACAGTTAGCTGACTGAGACTTTCTCTATCCAAAAGATCGCAGCCAGCAATTTGAAGTGAGAGTGATGTGCGCTCGCGTTTCTTGAGCACATCTCGTTGCGCTTCCAGCCAGTTCTTCAGACTTGCAGAAAAGCCAAAACAGACAGTGTTGTCTGTCTGCTGCGATAGAAGAAAGGTTGAAAGATGAGCGGACAAAGACATGAAAAATCCAAAAAAATGAAACTGATGTCAGTTTCATTTATATTCAATTTTCCCAATATTGCAACAAACAATCCTTCAGTTCGAATCTGAGAAACTTGAGTAGACAAACGAAAGCCCTCACGAAATGATCGTAAGGGCTTGAAAGTTTTAAGATGTTTTGAATGAGGGCTTAATCTGGCCGACGGCGATATTTGATGGTCTCGAACCGGGCGGCGCGGGAATCATAGAGCATAAGACGGCCGACCAGTCCTTCGCCAAGGCCAACAATCTCCTTGATCACTTCGACAGCCTGAAGGGAGCCGATCACGCCGGTCAGCGCGCCGAGTACCCCGGCTTCGGCGCAGGATGGGATGCTGCCAGCTTCGGGCTTTTTCGGAAAGAGATCACGGTAGCGCGGGTTGAGCTGCCCCGCTTCATTCCTGTCAAATGGTTTGAGAGTTGTGATCGATCCGTCAAACAACCCGACAGCCGCCGTGATCAATGGCACTTCAGCTGTTTCGCAGAGATCTGCGACCAGGTAGCGGGTATCGAAATTGTCCGAGCCATCAACCACAAGATCATATTTGGCGACGAGTTCCGCACCATTGCTCTCATCCAGACGGCATTCATGCGCTTCCAGTGTCACATGAGGATTGATGCGGGCAAGGGACCGACGTGCGCTTTCGACCTTGGGCACATCAATCGCGTCGCTATCATGAATGATCTGACGCTGAAGGTTGGAGAGGGAGACATGGTCATCATCCACCACACCCAAAGTGCCGACGCCTGCTGCGGCCAGATAAGCAAGAACAGGTGAGCCAAGACCACCCGCACCAATGATCAGAACACGCGCAGCTTTCAGCTTCTGCTGACCCGGCCCTCCGACATCGCGAAGGAGAATATGGCGGGCATAGCGTTCCAGTTCTTGTTCATCCAGCATGGTCGGTCACTATCTTCTTGGCTTGTTGGGAGGCGCGTCACATTTTGATGGGAACGGCAATATAGCGCATGCCAGGTCCCTCAAACCCGCGCTGATATACCCCAACCAATGCAACCGCATAGTCCGAGCGATTATAGCGAGAAGAGGAATATACGGCTACGAGCCGATAGGAAATTGGACAATTTCGGGACTTTGGAACCTCTTTATCCTCATATATTTCTCGTGGATCCCCAGCTTCTCCATGTTTCATGTCGAGACCAAAACCCATCACCCGACCGTTATCATTGCAGCCGTGAAAATCCTGGGCATCTTCCTGCCAGAGTTGCAAGATGTAAGGTTTATCCTGCTTGCCCAAGATTGGATATTTCAGAAAACTGAAGGATAGTTTCATCGGGTCAATGCCAACCTCGGTGATTGGATTGGCAGCGAGTAAGGCTCCACTAACGGAAATGCGATAGCGCTCCAAAAGGGGGCGCGCTTCTGATGAAGCTTTGACCCGGGCGGCTAGAACCGGCTGGTTCTCATCTTTCACCAAGACGCGGACAGGGCTGCCGTCCAGCCATTTGTCCTTTTCAAGATCTATCAGATAGATATTGGAATAGACAAAGCCGGAGCCATCCTGACGACCAAACTCCTCGAAGGCGAAATATTGTCCATTGTCAGAAAAGCCATGAACGCGAAATTCGGCGACTTCGCCCGCAAATGCGCTGGTTGCCAAACTGCTGAAAAGCCCGAATGTGACAGCGAGTAATACCAGACCTGCCCGTATCGGGGCCATGAAATGGTGCCGCATCATGATCCAAAATCCCCTCAATGATTCTTGTCTCAATCGAGTATGAGAGCGAAGTTGGAAAAAACAAAGGCCGGAACTTGGTTCCGGCCTTGAAAATTTTCAGTATTATGCGCTTGGTTCTGTCTTACACGCCTTCAAACAGGGCAGTAGAGAGATAGCGCTCGGCAAAGCTGGGAATGATGATGACAACATTCTTGCCAGCCATATCAGCGCGCTTGCCAACTTCCAGAGCCGCAGCAATGGCTGCGCCAGAAGAGATACCGGCAGGCACACCTTCCAGACGAGCCAGCTCACGGCTATGAGTGAAGGCATCTTCGTTGGCGATGGTGATCACTTCATCATAGACCGCGGTATTCAGCACATCAGGCACAAACCCTGCACCAATGCCCTGAATTTTATGAGGGCCAGGCTCACCACCGGATAGAATCGGACTGTCGGTTGGCTCGACGGCCACGACGTGCAGATCAGCATTGCGTTTTTTCAGGGCAGTGCCAACACCGGTGATGGTTCCACCGGTACCGATGCCGGAAATCAAAGCATCAATCTTGCCATCGGTATCATTCCAGATCTCGTTGGCGGTGGTGTTTTCATGGATTTCAGGGTTGGCCGGGTTCTGGAACTGCTGCGGAATGATAGCATCTTCAAGGCTGCCGACCAGCTCTTCAGCACGGGCAATCGCGCCTTTCATGCCTTTTGCACCCTCAGTCAATTCCAGCTCGGCACCAAGGAAGGCAAACATCTTGCGACGCTCGATGGACATGGTCTCAGGCATCACCAGAATAAGGCGATAGCCTTTGGCAGCAGCGGTGAAGGCCAGTGCGACACCGGTGTTACCAGAAGTTGGCTCGATCAGAGTGGTTTTGCCCGGAGTAATCTTTCCAGCGGCTTCCATGCTTTCAATCATGGCCACACCAATACGGTCTTTCACGCTTGCAAGCGGATTGAAGAATTCCAGCTTGGCCAGCAGATTGGCTTTCACGCCATGCTGTTTGGCGAGTTTGTCCAAGCGTACGATGGGCGTATTGCCAATGGTATCGACAATGGAATCGTAAATACGGCCGCGGCCTTCGGTGCTTCTAGGGGAGTTAGCCATGATACTATCCTTGAAAAGTCAAAAATCTCAAAGACCATTATATGGTGGTCTTTCTCATTGACCTCAAATGTAGATAGTCACGGCTCCGCTTTCGAGGAATCTCGTTCCAACCTTTGTTTATGAAGAGGAAAAGATATCTTCATTGCGTAAATTTGAAGGTACGCAATTGCAATAGGGTGGGGGGAGTGTGTTTGGCGTAGAAAATTATTCTACTCGAAGGGTTGCGAAACTCAAACAACTCGTATGTTTCGCACGTCCCCGCAAAAGCAAGATATAGCTAGTACGAGACTTAGTGCTTCCCGGTTGAACCAAATCCACCAGAGCCACGAACGCTATCAGGTAGGGCGTCCACTTCTACCACTTCTACCACTTCGACCTGCAGGACCGGTGCAATGATCATCTGGCCGATGCGCATGCCTCGTTCGATGACGAAATCCTCATCGCCATGATTGATGAGAATGATCTTCAGCTCACCGCGATAATCGCTATCAATGGTGCCAGGTGAATTGAGAACAGTAACGCCATGTTTGAAAGCAAGGCCGGAGCGAGGGCGCATTTGCGCTTCGAAACCCGCTTCCAGTGCCATGGTCAGACCGGTTGGCACCAAAGCCCGCCCACCATTGGCTTTCAATATAATCGGCTCATCTGCATCATTGGCTGCACGAACATCCATGCCAGCGGCCTCTGCGCTTTCATAGCGTGGAAGGCTCAGTCCTTCAAAATGAGGTAGAGCTCTGAAAGCCAGTTTGGTCATGGAAGTGTCCTTAGATTCACTTGCTGAGAGTCTTGGCGATCTTCTCAATCACCTTGCGGGCTACATCGCCTTTGGGCATATCATCCCAAGCCTCAATGCCATCGCGGGTGATTATCTTGATCTGATTGCGATCACCACCCATGATGCCGGTCTCAGGCGAGACATCATTGGCGATGATCCAGTCTGTGTTCTTCTTGGTCAGCTTGGCTTTGGCATGCTCTTCCACATTGGTGGTCTCGGCGGCAAAGCCGATCACCAGTTTGGGACGCTGGCTCTCGTGATGCCCAACAAAGCGGGCAATGTCGGGATTCTCGGAAAACTCCAGGCTTGGCAAGCTGCCATCAGCCTGTTTCTTGATTTTTTCCGTGCCCTGATTGGCAACCTTCCAGTCGGCCACAGCGGCCGCCATGATGGCGATATCGGCGGGCAGGACATTCGCCACTGCCTCATGCATTTCCTGCGCGGTTTCGACCGAAATACGCTCCACACCTGAAGGCGCATTCAATGTCACCGGGCCGGAGACCAACGTGACTTTCGCGCCAGCTTTCACTGCTTCCTTGGCCAAGGCATAACCTTGCTTGCCGGAAGAGCGATTTGCGATATAGCGCACAGGATCAATCGGCTCATGGGTCGGGCCTGCAGTAATTACGACATGCTTGCCAGCAAGAGGACCGTTTTGCTGAATTTTGAGAGGTAGTGCGCCGGTATCGATATGCTCCTTGATGGCAGCGAGAATGTCTTCTGGCTCGCTCAAGCGACCAAAGCCTTCTTCATTGCAAGCCATCAATCCATAATCCGGGCCGACAATGACATGGCCATCGGCCTGCAAGGTCTTCACGTTGCGCTGCGTGGCATCATGTTCCCACATGCGCACATTCATGGCAGGCGCAATCAAGATGCGTTTATCGGTGGCGAGCAAAGTGGTGGAAGCCAGATCATCCGCCAGACCATAAGCCATCTTGGCCATCAGATTGGCCGTGGCAGGCACCACAACAACCAGATCGGCATCACGGGACAGCTCGATATGACCGATCTCGGCTTCGCGTGTCAGATCGAAGAGCTTGGTCAGAGCTGGTTCGCCGGACAAGGTAGAGACAGTCAGAGGCGTGACAAATTCGGTTGCGGATTTGGTCAGGATGGCCTTGACGCTGGCACCTTCCTTTTTGAGAAGGCGGATCAGGTCAATGGCCTTGAAGGCTGCAATGCCACCAGAGATGATCAATAAAATTCGTTTATTGGTCAGCATTCCAGCCTCCGCTCGTTGGTTTTACATCCAGATGCCAGCAGCAATTGCTGTCATGGCCGCAGCTATCACCCATAATGCCACGCGACCAGAACGGCTTTCCCGTGCTTCTGCCTTGCCGATTGCTGCAACGGTTTGAACATCCAGGCGCATACCATTGCGGCCCATTTCATCAAAGCTGACAGACAGACGCTCGGCCCGTTTGGCCATTTCCGGCAGACCAGCGGAAAGCTGAGCAAGGGATGCCAGGCCACCTGCTGCTTCCTTGATCTTGGCGCCGGGACCAAAATTCTCTTCCATCCAGCCTTTGACAACTGGCTCGGATGTGTTCCAGAGATTGAGCTCATTGTCCATCATCCGGGCAACGCCTTCAACCACCACCATGGTCTTTTGCAAAAGGATCAACTGGGTCTGGGTATGCATGCCGAAGACTTCAGTAAACTCAAACAACTGCCCTAGCAGGTTGGCCATTGAGATCTCGTCCGCCGAGCGACCCTGAATGGGTTCACCAATGGAGCGAAGGGCCTGCGCAAAGGTTGCGACATCCTCACTTGGCGGTACATATCCAGCATCAAAATGTACTTGCGCCACGCGCATATAATTGCGTGAGATAAATCCATAGAGAATTTCAGCCAGAAACAAACGCTCGGTCGGGCCGATACGGCCCATGATACCGAAATCAACGGCCACCAGACGACCATCGGGATCCATGAACAGATTGCCAGGATGCATGTCTGCATGGAAAAATCCATCGCGCAAAGCATGACGCAGGAAATTCTGAATGACACTGGAGCCAAGTTTCTTCAGATCCTGTCCCGAAGCCTTCAAGCCTTCCATATCATTGAGCTTGATGCCATCAATCCATTCCATGGTCATCACGCTTTTGCCGGATCGTTCCCAATGGATAGTCGGAACGCGAAAGTCTTGATCATCCGTGCAATGCTCCGCCATTTCGCTCATGGCAGCTGCTTCCAAGCGGAAATCCATCTCAAACTGGATGGAGCGGGCAAGCGTATCCACCACTGCAACTGGGCGCAGACGGCGTGCTGGTGCATGGATCTTTTCCAACAAGCGGGCGGCGGTATAAAAACCACCCAGATTGCGAGCAAAGCTCTCGGCAATTTTGGGCCGCAACACTTTGACCGCAACAGTCTGTTTCACGCCATCACGGTCAATAAAGCTGGCCTTATGAACCTGCGCAATGGATGCCGCAGCAACGGGTTCGGAGAATTCATCAAACAGCTCATCAACCGGTGCTCCTAGCGCCTTTTCAACCGCTTCCTTGGCCTCCTTCATGCCAAAAGCAGGCACACGATCCTGTAGGCTGGACAAGGCTTCCGCCAGTTCCGGCCCTACCACGTCAGGACGCGTTGCCAGGAACTGACCCATCTTGATGTAGGAAGGACCAAGACGGTTCAGAGCTACACTCAGGCGTTCGCCCTTGCTTTTGTCAGACAACCCAGAGCGCTCGAACAATTTTGCAATGGAGAGACCAAGGCGAGCTGGGAAAGGCAAATCAGCAGGCGGCTGAATAATGGAAAAGACGCCTTCACGCGCCAGAATGAAACCGGCGCGGGCCAGACGCAGCAAAGCGGACGAAGAGCCAATCATGCTTATAGTTTCCACCCTGAATGCATGGCGGAAATGCCACCGGAAAGATTGCGGAAGGAGACTTGTGCAAAGCCAGCCCCTTCAATCATGGCTTTGAAACGTGCCTGATTGGGGAATTTGCGAATGGATTCGACCAGATAACTGTAACTTTCGGCATCACCTGTCACCAAACCGCCGATCTTTGGGATCGCATGAAAGGAAAAGAGGTCATAGACCTTGTCCAGAACCGGCATCTCCACGTTGGAGAATTCCAGCACCATGATCCGGCCACCGCGTTTCAAGACGCGATGCGCTTCCGATAGGGCTTTATCGATGCGGGGAACATTGCGGATACCATAAGCAATGGTATAGGCGTCAAAGCTATTGTCTTCGAAGGGAAGATCCTCGGCATTGCCTTGAACAAAATCCAGATTGTCCATCAGGCCTTTGTCACGTGCGCGGTCACGACCGACACCCAACATGGAACCATTGATATCAAAGACGGTCGAATGGGCATTGCCCTTGGCGCGATCCACAACGCGGAAAGAGATATCACCAGTACCACCCGCCACATCCAGAAGTTTGAACGGGCTGGCTGAGCGCTGTGGTGGATTGAGCCAGGCCACAAAGGCATCTTTCCAAAGGCGGTGCATGCCACCAGACATCAAATCATTCATCAGGTCATAGCGTTCAGCGACCTTGTGAAAGACATCATTGACCAGAGGCTGCTTGTTGCCCTCTTTGACTTGTTCAAAGCCGAAGGAAGTCGCCATATCAGTGACGTCTTCGGTTCGTTTTTGGTTGCCAGTAGCCATTGTTTTTTCTTCTGCCAATCTGAATAGAGCTCACGCCGTTGTGTTAAAGGCGGGCTCAGCATTGCAAACTTTGCTGGACCATAGCCTATCGGATTGAAAATATCCATGACGTTACCAGCGTCAAAATAGCTTTTTAAGAAGCTACATATGCTCATTATTCTTGGTTTCAGCGCTGATGTTTTTCGGTTCAATGGTGAGCAGATTGGGATAATCAATCTTGCCCCAACCAAGGGTCAGTTTGAAGGTTTGCAGGTCCTGCGTTCCCAGAAGCATCTGATCTTGCCGCGAAAGCTCGGCTATTTTTTCTCGCAAGACCTCAATTTCCCCTCGGATATGCGTAAAAGTGTCTCTGCTCATCTTACGAGACAGGGTCGCAAACAGATCGCCATCCTCATGAGATGGATCATCAATCAGTCGACCTAAAAATGTGGTGTTGAGCTGCTTGAGCAAGGACCGTAACGGGCCATCGGCACGAAATCGGATCGGGCCATGATTGGCAAGCCGAACCACACCACTCTCATCAACTCGCGCCAATCCCAGCCGTTCCAAAGCGAGACCATAGAGAAAGATATCCTCCCCGCTTAGCTGATAGCGAAGGCGAATATCTTCGGCTGTCTCTGTTTCGCGCAACAGAATGAAGAAATGAAAGAGCGAGGGGTCACTGGCCAGTTTGGCTTCTACCTGTCGATCCAGCTCAATGGGACCGGACTGGTGGCGTTTGGAGAGATCAAACAGATCGGATGGGTCCAGATCCAGCAGCCCACATATTTTCATCAGCCGTGAAAGCTTGCAGTCGCGTTCGGCAAACATGCGCTTGATGCTGGGTTCTGACAAATCAAGCAACTCGGCCAATTGCGCATAGGTCATGCTCCGGGCCTTCATGGCCCGTTTGATCAAGTCAAAGGCGTCGAGACGCAATCCATCATTCATGATGCCAAATTCTCCGATAAAGGATCGAAAATCAATACTATAGGAAATCAATTTGAAGAAAAAGACGCAAATTGATAGCCCGAAGGCAACTTTCAACACAAGATCTCCATGGAGAAAATGATGAAAAATTTCCTGGTTGCCACTTCAATCGCGCTTGTAAGCCTGTTTGCAAACCCAATTAATGTATCCGCGCAAGAGGATTGGTCATTGAGTGGCTTTAGCTGGCCAGAATCTGCCTTGTGGGACAAGGCCAGGCAGCATTACATCCTCTCGAATATAAATGGCAATCCAACGGAAGCGGATGGCAAGGGCTATCTGTCCAAGATCAGCTCTGACGGCAAGGTGTTAAAGGCGAAATGGGTAACCGGCCTTGATGCTCCCAAGGGCATGGCGCTGGTTGGGCATGATCTGATCGTTGCAGATCTTGGCAATATTCATGTAATCGATGGCAAAACCGGTGAGAAACGAGAAACCATTGCCGTCCCGGGCGCCAAGCTTCTCAACGATGTTACCAGTAATGGCAAGGAGGCCTGGATCAGTGACTGGATGGGCAATGGTATCTGGCATTATCGCGATGGCAAGGTGACGCTCTGGTATCAAGGCGAGGAAATCATTCATCCCAATGGTCTGCTGGTTGAGAATGACCACTTATTGGTGGGAACATGGGGTGAGGAGATTCAGCCAGATTTCACGACCAAAGTGCCCGGCGACTTGAAGGCGATCTCGCTGAAGGAGAAGACAGTCACCACCCTTGCCAAAAGCGTTGGCAATCTTGATGGGGTCATTCGATTCAAAGGACGTCTTCTGACCAATGACTGGATCACGGGTCAGATCTTCGAGATCTCAGACACTGGCGAAGCAAAGGAAATCATGAAGCTGAAACAAGGCCTTGCTGATATTTCCCATGACGGCTCTGCCCTTCTTCTGCCTTTCATGCTAGAGGGTGAGTTGAAAAGACAAGAGCTCAAGTAAGCCAATATCAGGGAAGATCATCCATGCCAGAATTACCAGAGGTGGAGACTGTACGCTCCGGACTTGCCCCATTCATGGAAGGTGAGACCATCGAAAAAGCGGAAGTTCGCCGTCCAAATCTGCGGTTTGATTTTCCTCACTTGATGGCAGAACGCTTGAAAGGCCGAGAGATCACAAGCCTTGGCCGCCGCTCCAAATATCTGCTGGCTGATCTGGATGACGGACAAGTGCTCGTCATCCATCTCGGCATGTCCGGCTCGTTTCGTGTGATTGAAAAGGGTGAAGCGCATCTGATTGCCGATGAGGCCTTTCATATCGAGCGGGGTAAACGACCCAAGCATGATCATGTCGTGCTCCATATGAGCAATGGAGCTGTGATCCTCTATAATGATCCCCGCCGCTTCGGTTTCTTCGACTTGATTGCCCGATCTGAACTGGCTGATCATGCCTATTTTGCCAAAATGGGCGTCGAACCAGTGGGCAACGAATTAAGCGCGGATCATCTGGCCCCGTTGTTTGCCAGCCGAAAAGCACCGCTCAAAGCGGTTTTGCTGGACCAGCATGTGATCGCCGGGCTTGGTAATATCTATGTTTGCGAAGCCCTGCATCGTTCGGGTCTTGATCCGCGAAAGCCTGCCAGAGAGCTGGTAACGAAAAGCGGCAAGCCATCCAAAAAACTGGAACTGCTGACCGACGAGATCCGTGCAACCATTGCCGAGGCAATCAAGGCTGGTGGCTCGACTTTGAAAGATCACACCAAGGCGGATGGCACATTGGGTTATTTCCAGCATTCCTTCAAGACCTATGACAGGGAAGGTGAGCCGTGCAACAAGGAAGGGTGCAAAGGCAGTATCGAGCGGATCGTTCAGTCCGGCCGTTCCACTTTCTTCTGTTCGTCCTGCCAGAAGTAAATCCGCGCAAATTCAGAATGATCTCGGAGCTCGCATCGGCAAGATCCCATCACTTCCTGCAATCAGCGATGGAACTGTGGTCTGGATGTAATCGATAAAGTCAGCGATATGCGGTCGCATACCGAGCTCTTTTGGCCAGATCCAGCAAAACTCAAAGGAAGCATCAGTGCCATCCCTCAATGTCAAAGGATAGGCGTTGCTACGTGATTGAGAGATCTTTGCCTGCGGCAAAATGCCAGAGCCGATGCCCAAGTCCGCCCATTCTTCTATCACCTGATAGGAAATTGCCTGCCCGCGATAAGGCGTGAGTGCTGCGCCTTCGTTCTTGAATAGATGATCAAGAGAACCATTCAAGCCGCATCCTCCACCGGTCATGATGACAGGATCGGAGGGCAGGTCTGTAAGCTTTAAAATACCCCCTGGTTTGGTAAGATCTGTTCCATCCCTTGCGATATAAAAGAGCGGATCCTCATAGAAGGATACATGCTCATATTCTTCTGAAAGCATGCTGGAGGGAATGATGGCGATATCAATGACATCACCTCGCAAACGTTCTGATAAGTCATCCAGCAGGCATTCTTTGAAGAAGAGCTCAATATCTTGATATTTATGACAAAAGGGCTGCAGAATATGATTGAGAAGTCCCATATCAACAAGGGGCGAAAAGCCAATGCGCAGCAATTTATGGCTGGGATCGTGATAGGTTTTGGCGGTTTGCAAAACTTCCTGTTCGGCCAATAATACCTCTTCAATCCGGCCAAGAATGTGATTGCCAAATGCTGTCAGCTCTACTTTGCGTGTGGTGCGATCAAACAGCCTGCCGCCAAGTTCTTCTTCCAGCTGGGCAATGGCATTGGAGAGCGTTGGCTGCGTCGCGCAGCATTGTTCAGCCGCTTTGGAGAAGGAGCCGGTCTCTGCGACGCTTTTGACAAATCTGAGTTGGCGCAATTTCATTTATATCATTTCTCTATAAATAACATTCAAAACTATAATTTCTAATATAATATATTTTTCTCTAGCTTTTTGGCAAGACCAAACCGGGCATCTCGTCAAGGAAGAGAGGTGCCAGCCAAAACTGGAGTAGATCAATGTTGATCAGATCTGTATCTCGGACCAACCCTCTTAAAATCCTTGCCTTGGCAGCATTTCTGGCAGTGCCTGCCCTGTCCATGCCAACGGTCGTTGTTGCGGCTGAACAGCCGACCCTTTACGAGCGCCTGGGCGGCTATGATGCCATCACCGCTGTCACCCATGATGTGGCCGCGCGCCTGATGGCAGATCCGAAAATGGGACGTTTCTGGGCGCATCGCGGTAAAGACGGTATTGATCGCGAAGTGCAATTGATTATCGATTTCATTGCCAATCAGGCTGGTGGCCCTCGCTATTACACTGGCCGCGACATGAAGCTGACCCATATTGGCATGCGCATTGATGGTGAGGATTGGGACCGTCTGATCACCCACCTCAAAGCCACGCTCGACAAGTTCAATGTGCCGGAAAAAGAACGGGCTGATGTGGTGGCTTTCTTTGAAGGCACCCGCAAGGACATTGTTGAAGTGAAATAATCCTCTTGCCCTGCCAGCTTCGGCCCTCTCCCCGAGGCCAATCATGACGCACTTCAGAACAAAGCTGGCAGGGCATCTTTCCTGATTTTTGGGAGAGAGAAAATGTATGGACCCAATATAGAATTGATGATGATCCTGTTCTCTGCCCTCGGGTTGGGAATGCTCGCACTGGCGCTGGTCTCCAAAGAACTGGCTCAAAGAGTAAGGTTGGGCGGACAGGGTCGACTATTTCTGGCATGTGGCCTTGGTTTGGGTGTTTTTGCTTTGTCCATCAAAGCAGGTGTCATCCTCTATCTGGAGGCGACCAACCCAAACCTGGCGTCAGCCAGATTGGCGCAAACAGTGCCTTTGCCGCCTCAGTCTCCCAAGTCAACCAAGGTCGTAACCTTGCCTGCCCAATTGGCAAAATCAGGCAACTGGAGCACCTGGCAGGCACTGCCTCGAATTGCCAAGGCTCCAGCGAATAATCCGCAAAGTCTGGCCAAAGCCAAATTGGGCAAGAAACTATTCTTTGACAAGAATCTTTCCATTGACCGCACGGTCTCCTGTGCCTCTTGTCATGATCTGGAAGCTGGCGGAGATGATAATGCCCCCGTTTCAACGGGAGTTGGCGGGCAAAAGGGTGGCGTGAGCGCACCAACGGTCCTGAATGCCGCTTTCCTGACGCGGCTCTTTTGGGATGGTCGGGCAGCAAGTCTGGAAGATCAGGCCAAACAGCCTTTCATCAATCCGGTGGAAATGGCGATGCCACATTGGCAAGCCGTGGAAGAGCGGGTCAAAGCCAATGATGATTATGCACCAATGTTTGAACGGGCCTTCGGCCAAGAGGCAAGGATCGATATTGATGCTATCGCAAAAGCCATTGCCTCTTATGAGAGACTATTGATAACGCCCAATGCGCCTTATGATCGTTTCATTGCCGGAGATGATACGGCGCTTAATGCTCAGCAATTGCGGGGGATGGCACTGTTTCAGGAAGTGGGATGCCGGACTTGTCATATTGATCCGGTTTTTTCGGCCGCAGGTCAGGTGAAGAATATCGGAACTTACCGATCCTTCCCGGTTTTTGCTGACAATAGCTATGTCACAAAATACGATCTTCTGGTCGACGGAGAGCCATCGGTTTGGCGCGTACCAAGTCTGCGCAACATCGCACAGACCGGGCCCTATTTTCACAATGGCGCGGTGAAGGATCTGAAGGAGGCAATCCGCATCATGGCGGTCTCGCAACTGGGGAAAGTCATCAGTGATGACCCTTCCGATGATCTCGCAATCTCATCGGTGTCTGTCGGTGAAGCACAAAACCAAAGGCGTTTGACAATCTTGCGCGATCAGGCTTTGAACAGTCAGGATATCGAAGACTTGGAGGCTTTTCTGAAAAGCCTGTCGGGGGATGTGTCCGAACTGAATTTCTGACTCAAGATCAACTAGTTAAAAGGCTGCCTTTTTGGCAGCCTTTTGAGCTTCAGATGTAGAACCAAATTTAATTATGCTTGATGAGTGTACCGGCGCCGCCCTCAGTAAACAGTTCCAGCAAGACGGCATGAGGGACTTTCCCGTCCAGGATGACAACCCCTTCCACGCCTTGGTTGAGCGCGTCGATGCATGTTTCGACTTTCGGGATCATGCCACCGGAAATGGTGCCATCAGCAATCAGGGCGTGGGCCTCCTTGATGGTAAGTTCCTTGATGAGCGTACCATTCTTGTCCAGAACACCGGGAACATCGGTCAGGAACAATAGCCGCTTGGCATTGACTGAACCGGCAATGGCACCAGCAAAGGTATCGGCATTGATATTATATGTATGACCATCTGCACCGGGTGCGACCGGTGCAATTACCGGAATCAGGGCATCCTTGGCCACCATGTCGATGACAGAGCGATCCACTTTCTTGGGCTCACCCACGAAACCAAGATCAACCACTTCTTCAATGGAACTATCAGGATCGCGAATGGTACGTGTCAGTTTTTCGGCAATCACCATATTGCCATCCTTGCCGCATAGGCCAACGGCGCGACCACCTTCCGCATTGATATTGCGAACGATGCTCTTGTTGATGGAACCGGCCAACACCATTTCCACCACTTCCACAGTTCGCTGATCGGTGACGCGCAAACCGCCCTTGAACTCGCTTTCAATACCCAGACGAGACAACATGGTCTTGATCTGGGGACCGCCGCCATGCACGACAACCGGTTTCACTCCGGATTGCTTGAGCAGCACAATATCGCGTGCAAAGGCTTCAGAAAGATCCTCATCACCCATGGCATGACCGCCATATTTCACCACAACGGACTCTCCGTCATAGCGCTGCATGTAAGGCAAGGCTTCGGAGATGACCTTGGCGCGGTTATGAGGCTTCTGGGCTTGCTGATTTTCTGGCTCGGACATGATCAAACTCAATGTGGAATTACAGTACTAGCTCTATAGCCTTCGAAAACCCCAATTGCAATGGATTATAGGGAGTTAAGCTTTTAATTCGGCATTTTCTGCTGCCTTAAGAGTGACCTCAGAAAGCTCCCGATCAACTCGCACAATCTACAGCCCTTCGGACAAAAGCAGCATTTCGGACCGAAGGCGTGCAATGCCAATTTTCTTGTCAGAAGATGTGAGTAAGACTTCCGGGTGAGCTGCTGGTCTTTTTTTCAAACCCAGCTCTACTTTTCCAATGATCTTTTTAAGATCATTCAGTTTTGTTTTGTCTACTTTGGTCAAAACAACCTGATAATTGACTGCTGCCTTGTCGAGCGTATCCATGACTTCTATATCGTTTGGCTTCAAACCATGACGACTATCAATCAGAACATAGACACGACGCAGGTTTGGGCGACCGCGCAGATAGTCCAGAATGAGTTCGTTCCATGCAGCGACCTCTTTCTTGGATGCACGGGCATAGCCATACCCTGGCATATCGCAGATCACGAGTGTCGGATCTTTCTCCGGGCGAAAAAAGTTCAACTCCTTGGTACGGCCAGGAGTATTGGAGGTGCGAGCCAGCGACTTGCGGCCAGTAATGGCGTTCAAAAGAGAGCTTTTCCCAACATTGGAACGACCGGCAAAGGCAATTTCCACGCCTTCAATGGGAGGGAGCTGGTGAAAGAACTTGGTGCCCCACATGAAGTCCCAGCTTTGGGCAAACAGTTTGCGGCCACGCTCTACCACACCGGGATCCAGCTCTGCCTCACCCACCAATGCCGCAAGGTTGGCCTGTTCTTCTTTATGAGCGGAGGAAACTGGTTGGTTCGGATCGGTCATGGATTATATCCAACTTTGCGGTCTGCAGGTGGGCATCTGAATGTCGGCCTTGGTTAGCCGGATTAAGGCCCACCTGCAAGACATTATGCGTCATTTGGCTAAGAAAGCGCGCATGTAGCTGCTTGGAGCGCTTCGATATTGCATCCTTGAATGGCCTCTCGATGCTTACTGATCAGTTCCGGTGACCAGTCCCACCAACTGAGTGCCAGCAAACGATCAACGATTTCTTCCTCAAACCGTAGTCGGATGAGTTCTGCCGGATTGCCGGCAACCATTCCATAGGACGGAACATCCCGACTGACGATGGCCCCAGCAGCGACAATGGCGCCCGAGCCAATGGCGACACCCGGTAGAATAGTCGCTTCCCGACCGATCCAGACATCATCGCCAATAATGGTATCGCCGCGACTCTGTTCTCTATATCCGTCAAGATCAAAGCCTTCCTGCCAACCACCGCCCATGACACCGAAGGGATAAGAGCTGAAGCCGCGCATGTCATGGTTGGCGCCATTCATGATGAAACGGGTGCCGGTGGCAATGGCGCAGAATTTTCCGATGATCAGTCGGTCACCCAGAAAATCGAAATGATAGAGCACATTGCGCTCTTCAAAATGCTCCGGCCCCTCCGGGTCGTCATAATAGCTGTAGTCTCCCACTTCGATGAGGGGATTTCTGATCAAGGGTTTGAGAAAGCCAACGCGTTTGTGCCCGGCAATGGGAAACGGGCTCATTGGATCAGGACCAATCTGGCCCGATGAATAGTCATGAGGATGCATGAAACTGACCTGTTCAAAATGAAAAAGACATACGAATAAGCAATCCCAATCCGGATTGAGGGTGGTGAGAAAATGATTGGGACATGCCTACAAATAGATCAGTTGGTCATCGAACCTGTCCTTGGAACCCAGTCAGGAGAAAAGATATCAAACGCTATCATTGAATCTGGAAATGGCCAAATCCTTTGCAAGAGTTAAAACAGATCGCACTCGGCATGCTGCAAAAAAGCAACAAAAAAAGGCGACCCAAAGGCCGCCTTTTGAAAATCACATACTGTATGCCTTTAATCGGCAGCAGGTTTTTTGAACGTACCTTTGATATTCTTGAAGATCTCGATTGGCACGCCATGCTTTTTCATGATGGTTGCCTGCTGCAAGATCGACAGGGTGTTGTTCCACGCCCAATAGATCACCAGACCAGCCGGGAAGGTAGCCAGCATGAAGGTGAAGATTACGGGCATCCAGTTGAAGATCATCGCCTGGGTCGGATCGGTCGGCGCCGGATTCAATTTCATCTGAACAAACATGGTGATACCCATGATCAAAGGCCAGATGCCAAGGATGAGGAAGCTTGGTGGATCCCACGGAATCAGACCGAACAGGGTGAACATGTTGGTTGGATCGGGCGCAGACAAATCCTGAATCCAGCCAAAGAAAGGCGCATGACGCATTTCGATGGTGATGAACAACACTTTATAGAGCGAGAAGAAAACCGGGATCTGGATGAGGATTGGCAAACAACCGGCAAGCGGGTTGACCTTCTCTTCGCGATACAGATCCATGATGGCTTTCTGTTGAGCCTGCTTGTCATCACCAAGCTTCTCCTTGATCTCTTCCATTTTTGGCTGAAGCATCTTCATCTTCGACATGGAAGCGTAAGATTTGTTTGCCAACGGGAAGAAGACCAGCTTGACCAGAACGGTGATAAGAAGGATCGCAACACCAAAGTTGCCAACCAGACCAAACAGGAAGTCAATGGCTACGAACATTGGTTTGGTGATGAAGTAGAACCAGCCCCAATCGATCATCAGATCGAAATTCTTGGCATTGGTAACACCTTGAACCTGTTCCAGAACATCCACTTCCTTGGCACCGGCAAACAGGTTGGTCTTGAAGCTCGCAGTGCTACCTGCAGCAATTCCAACGGCATCACCCAGATAATCCGACTGGAAAGCAGGTTTGCCAGATGCATCGGAATAGCGGAAAGTTGGTTGGAAACCCTGACCCTGTGGCGGAATCAGGGCTGTTGCCCAATATTTATCAGTGATACCAACCCAGCCATCGGTAACCTTGGCTGGCTTTTCCAGCTTGGTCTCTACCAGATCTTCGTAATCAACTTCCTGAAGACCCTCTTCACCAGCAACACCGATAAGGCCTTCATGAAGGATATACAGACCTGTGGTCTGTGGCTGACCGTGACGAGAAACCAGTCCGTAAGGGAAGAGGGCTACGGCTGAATCTGTTTTGTTTTCGACAATCTGCTCCACTGTGAACAGATAGTTGGCATCAACAGAGATCGTGCGTGTGAAGAGCAAACCTTCGCCGTTATCCCAAGTCAGAACCAATGGGGTGGCCTGTGTCAGGGTTGCGCCTTGTGGAGCAGTCCAGACGGTTTGAGCGGTTGGCAGTTTCAGGTTGCGAGAACTATCCACCCAGCCGAACTCGGCATAATAGGCCTTGTCGGAACCAGAAGGTGCCAACAAGGTGATCGTTGGGCTGTCCTTTGACAATTCTTCGCGATAGGTGCTCAAATGCAAATCATCAAGGCGTGCGCCAGTCAGATTGATGCTACCGGTCAGCTTGGGCGTCTCGATCTTGATCCGGCTGGTCTCGGCCAGAACAGCTTCGGTGCTTTGGGGCGAACCTGGCACTGCTGCAGTCTCTGTACCCGGTACTGCGGCAGTTCCTGCTGCAGGAGCTGGAATTGTGCCATCTTGCTGACCAGAAGCCGTATTCTTGGCTGCCTCAGCTGCCAGCTGCTCCTGACGAGCCTTTTCCTGTTCCATTTGCGGGCCGGCAATAAAATATTGCCATCCCAAAAGCACTAAGAAGGAAAGTGCAATTGCAAGGAAAAAGTTGCGATTATTTTCCATCGACCGTCTTCATCCCGTTATCCTGTCGTCCGGCTGGACGGTATGAATGATGCTAGCAAGGGGATCTTGCACAGCACCATGCTTAAAACTCACAAATAGTTCAAGCGCTCTAGTTTTCAACCTTGCGGGCACCGGGCTTTCGGTTAAAGCCACGCTGCTTTTTGGCTGCTTGCCCAATTGCGCCACGAAAATCCGCAATCAACTGGTCGTAATCCAGATGGAGAGCTGCCCGGCGGCCAATCAGAACGTAGTCCTGACCATCCGCCATGAGGTTCGGTCCATGAAGGCGGGCAAGCTCGCGCAATCGGCGCTTGATTCGATTTCGTACAACAGCATTGCCAACTTTTTTTGTCACCGTGAAACCCACGCGCGCGGGACCCGGATCTTCTGGTTTTCGGCGTACTGCTTGAAGTACGAAACCGCGGCGAGGGATGCGCACACCCTTCGCCGCGGTTAAAAATTCGGCGCGTTTCTTTAACCGAAGCATGATCTTTCTCGCTTGGTTGAGCGCCAGTCAGCACAAGGCTCCAGACACACAAAAACCGCCGAACCGAAATGGTGGGCGGTTGATGTGCTAGTCTTAAGCTGAAAGACGCTTGCGTCCTTTTGCCCGGCGGCGTGCCAAGACCTGACGGCCATTTTTGGTTGCCATACGCGCCCGGAAGCCATGGCGGCGCTTGCGCACCAGTCGGCTTGGCTGATAAGTCCGTTTCATGGGCTTTTTCCGCTTTCGCGGCCCCTTTTTTGAATTTTTTCAAATCCCATCAAGATCAGAGAAAAAGAGCGCCCCGAAGCGGGACGCAGCAGACGATCCTGATACACTTGGCTCGGCTTATACGGAGATGTGGCTGATGAGTCAATCTGCAATCAGCGCCAATTGCAGATATTTCTATCCCCATCCCCCCTCTTTTACCTAACAAAAGGTTAAAACAGGCCGTCCAAAATACAAAAGCGCCGATTTCTGCCAACTCTCCCTCACAGAGTTCTCGAATCCTCTACCGCGCTGGTGAGCGGAAACAGCATCCTTATCACAGCAGCGTGAGGGGGGCATCAGCTGCGGATCAAATGACGGTGAGGAGCCCCACAAACGCAGATTTTCCCGCTATATAGGGAAAGGAAGAAGCGGCGCACAAGCGTTTACAAACCAGATATAATATTGGAACAAGAGGCCCCGATGTCAGCTCCGATCCCGAATATGAAGGCGATAAAGTCCCCGCACCAGAAGCAACAAACGTCAGTCGCGCTTGTTGCTGTGATGGCAGCCTTGGCAATGGGTATGATCACAGCCCCCGCCAAGGCTGCTTCGCTGGCCTCGCATTTCAAGGCAAACGGATCGGGAAGTCTTGATCATTCCGACTATAGTGCGCTTTTGAAACGCTATGTGGTAAAGGGGCGTGATGGTCTGAACCGGGTCAACTATCGCGGGTTGAAAAGCCAGCATTCTGCGTTGAAGGCCTATATCACGCGTATGGAAGCGGTGAAGGTCAAGTCTCTCTCTTCCAACGCAGCCAAAGCTTTCTGGATCAACCTTTACAACGCCAAGACCTTGGATGTGGTGGTGAATCGTTATCCAGTCAAATCCATCAAGGATATCAAGCTTGGTGGTGGTTTCTTTGGTTCTGGTCCATGGAAGAAGAAACTGGTGACGGTAGGCGGCAAGAAATTGTCTCTCGATGATATCGAGCACAATATCGCTCGTAAAATATGGAGAGACCCTCGCCTGCACTATGGCTTCAACTGCGCCTCGATTGGGTGTCCCAATCTGCTGACGGAAGCATTCAAGGGTTCAAAAATTGATGCCCAGCTTAACAAGGCTGCGAGCGACTATATCAATCACCCGCGTGGTGTTGCCGTGTCTGCCAGGGGAATCAAGGCGTCAAAAATCTATGATTGGTATGACGATGATTTCGGATCCACCAGGCAATTGATTGCCCATTGGCAACGATATGCAAGCCCCAAACTCAAACAGGCATTAAGCAAACACAAATCAATCAATGGTTATGCTTATAATTGGTCCTTAAACGATGCCCGGTGATAACGACATGCACGATCAACAACAATCAGCAAATGCTCCGATGGATAGCGCAAGCACACCGGACATGAATCAGACTTCCAATGCCTCGACCCTTGCCAAGAAATGGGGCCCTCTTGCAGTCATCGTCATTTTGATGGCCGTTGGTTTTTCGCAAGGATGGCATCAATATCTCTCGCTCGATTCGCTGGTCAAAAACCGTGAATTGCTGCGTGGGTATGTAGAGCAGAATTATCTGCTCATGGTCGGTGGTTTTGCCCTTGCCTATATTGCTGCAGTGGCCTTGTCTTTCCCAGGGGCATCTTTCCTCACCATTGGCGGTGGTTTCCTCTTTGGCTGGGCCGTTGGCGGTGCGGTGACAGTTCTTGCGGCAACCATTGGTGCATCCCTGATTTTTCTGGCAGCGCGCTCATCTTTTGGCGAATCTCTACGCTCCAAGGCAGGCGGTTTCATTGATCGATTTGCGGAAGGCTTTCGTGAAGATGCTTTCAATTATCTGCTTTTCCTGCGCCTTGTTCCGCTCTTCCCATTCTGGTTGATCAATCTTGCTCCGGCTCTGTTCAATGTGCGCCTGGGTTCCTATTTCTTTGCCACCTTGTTTGGCATCCTGCCCGGCACTTTTGCTTATGCTTTCATCGGTTCTGGTCTGGACAGTGTGATTGAAGCCCAACATGCCGCCAATCCAGCCTGCGCGGCGGATCCAAGCTGCACCGTGACGCTGGATACATCTGCGATTATCACACCGGAATTGATTGCTGCCTTCGTAGCACTGGGTGTGGTCTCGCTAATCCCACCGGTATTGAAGGCCGTCAAAAAACGCAGAAGCGAAAAATAGACCCTGAAAAATTTTTAAAGAATCGGGCACTGTTGGACAGGCTGCCCAACAAGGAAACTGTATCATGACCGAACAGATTAAAGCAGATATTTGTGTGATTGGCGCCGGTTCTGGCGGCCTTTCTGTCGCCGCCGCTGCCGCTGCCTTTGGTGAAAAAGTGGTTTTGTTGGAAAAGGCCAAAATGGGTGGTGATTGCCTCAATTATGGTTGTGTGCCTTCCAAGGCCATGATTGCTGCAGGCAAGCAGGCCCAGACCATTCGTGATGCGGTGAAGTTTGGTGTCAGTGCAGGTGAGCCAGAGGTCAACTACCAGGCAGTACATGACCATATTCATTCGGTCATTGCGGCGATCGAACCCAATGATTCTGTCGAACGCTTCGAAGGACTTGGTGTGCAGGTTATCCAGCAGGCCGGCAAGTTCAAGGATGCCAAAACCGTGGTAACGGCCGATGGCAAGACCGAGATCACAGCACGTCATTTCGTCATCTCAACGGGCTCTTCCGCAGCCAAACTGCCAATCGAAGGTCTGGATGATGTCAATTATCTGACCAATGAAACCGTTTTTGATCTGACGGAGCAGCCAAAGAAGCTTGTCATCATCGGTGGCGGCCCTATCGGTATGGAATTGGCGCAGGCACAACGCCGTCTGGGCACCGATGTAACAGTCCTGGAAGCCTTCAATGTTCTGGGCAAAGATGACCCTGAGCTTACTGCAGTGGTAATCGATCAGATTCGTCGTGACGGTGTGGAGCTGCGTGAAGGTGCCAAGATCCTGCGTGTTGAGAAAGGCGATGAAGCTTTCGATCACAGCGCCAAGATCATTTTGGAAGGTGAAGACGGCGAGGAGGATGTGCTGGAGGCAACCCATTTGATGGTTGCGGCTGGTCGTGCGCCAAATGTAAATGGTCTGGATCTGGAAAAAGCCAATATTACCTATGACAAGCGCGGCATCAAGGTCAAGGATACCCTGAAAACCACCAATCGTCGCGTCTTCGCCATCGGCGATGTGACCGGTGGTCTGCAATTCACCCATGTTGCCGGATATCACGCCGGTTTGGTGATACGCTCCATTCTCTTCCGTATGACGGCTCGCGAAAACCGCAATATCATTCCATGGGTTACCTATACCGCACCAGAAATGGCCCATGTCGGTATGAATGAGGAGCAGGCCAAGCAAAAGCATCGTGACATTCGCATTCTTCGTTGGCCTTATGGCGAGAATGATCGCGCGCAAGCTGAACGCAAGACAGCTGGTCTGATCAAGATCGTGACCGACAAGCGTGGCAACATTCTGGGAGCATCCATTGTTGGTGAAAATGCTGGTGAAATGATCAATATGTGGTCTTTGATCATCTCTCAGAAGATGAATGTCAAAGCCATCACTGGTTATATTTCTCCTTATCCTACTCTGTCCGAGATTGGACGTCGCGCGGCGATCAGTTATTATGGCGATCTGCCGAAGAAACCAATGATTCGGCGGACAATTTCCTTCTTCAAGTTTTTTGGATAGAAGGCGCCATCGGCACGGAAATATGGGTGTGCGGTTTGCTATGGTGTCTTCTTAAGCATGGAAGACGCCATGGCCGAACTTTTCTCCCTCGACAATCTTTTCACCTTTTTTATGCTCACCGCCCTGCAGGCCGTACTGGGCTTTGACAACCTTCTTTATATCTCGATCGAATCCAAGCGTGTACGGGCTGACAAGCAAGCCATGGTGCGCAAGGTTGGTATTGGGCTGGCTATTTTGCTGCGGTTGGTATTGCTGTTCGCCATATTGTCCGCCGTTCAGTATTTTCAAACGCCTTTCTTCTCCGTTCACTGGACCGGCATCGTGGAAGGTGAGGTCAATGTTCATGCCTTTATCACGCTGATTGGTGGTGCTTTCATCATCTATACGGCAGTGAAGGAAATCATGCATATGCTTGCCATTGATGATCTTGAAGGTCATGCCGCCGGCAAAGCGACACGTTCGGTAGCAAGTGCGATCACCTGGATCGTGGTCATGAACCTGATCTTCTCCTTCGATTCCATTCTCTCTGCCATGGCTTTGACCAATGTCTTCATCGTTATGGCCGCTGCAATTGTCGTGTCTGGTCTGGGTATGATCTATCTGGCGGATCGAGTCTCCGACTTTTTGCAAAAAAACCGTATGTATGAAGTGCTCGGCCTGTTCGTTCTCTTCATTGTCGGTATCATGCTAATCTCGGAAGGCGGGCATTTGGCGCATCTGACCTTCTTTGGCTACAAAGTGGAAGCTATGGCCAAGTCTACCTTCTATTTCGTGCTGGCAATCCTTGTGATTGTCGATATCGTGCAGGGCCGCTACCAGAGAAAGCTTCTGGCGCAGCGTGAGCACGAGATACAGCTGAAGACTGAAGCGGCGAAAACTGCGAGCTAAGGAAAATTCTCAAGGAGTATTCGGACATGTCGGAGCGCATCATCATCAAGGATGGATTGTCTCTGGATGCCGATGAGATTCAAGAACGCTTCATCCGGGCTTCTGGCCCGGGTGGGCAGAATGTCAACAAGGTTTCGACCGCAGTTGAACTGCGTTTCAACGTAGGTCGTTCGCCTTCCTTGCCCACCTATATCAAAGCCAATTTACGCAGACAGGCGTCCCATTTGATGACGCAAGAGGGTGAGCTGGTCATGCAGGTGCAAACCCATCGGACACAAGCCCGCAATCGTGAAGAAGCCATTGAGCGATTGATCGCCCTGATCGAGAAAGCCTCCTATCGACCCAAGCGACGCATTGCAACCAAGCCCACCAAGGGAAGTAAAAAGCGCCGTATGGATTCCAAGACCAAACGCGGAGCGCTTAAGAAACTTCGTTCCAAGGGCTCTTACGATTGATCCATTCGGTCGTGTGTTTAGACTTGTCAGGGTGAGTGGCATTTCATAGGCTATTTTTCCCAATTCATCGCATCAGAGCGCGTTCCCGAAAAGTTACAGACTTTTCGGATAAGTACTCGCTTGAAAAAAAGTTCAAAAAGCCTTTTTGATGATGCCGCCATCATCAGACAGGTTTTTGCGAAAGATCCAGTTCGGAAAAGGCCCTCATATGTCAAAAATGCAACGCATCGAAATTGCTGCCCATGGCGGCACGGATCAAATGAAGCTTCAAGAGCGCGATATCTCGACGCTTCAAGCAGGTCAGATTTTGGTGCGTCATGAGGCAATTGGCGTCAATTTCATTGATACCTACCACCGAACCGGCCTGTATCCGGTTCCATCCCTTCCGTCCGGTCTTGGAGGTGAAGCGGCGGGTGTGGTGGAAGCCATCGGAGAGAACGTTGAGCATGTCAAGGTCGGTGACCGGGTGGCTTATTGCTCCGGCCCCATTGGCTCTTATGCCACGCATAATGTGATTGCTGCTGACAGCGCCGTTCTACTTCCCAATTCTATCTCATCCAAGCAAGCCGCAGCTTCCTTGCTGAAGGGCCTGACGGTACAATATCTTATTCGCCAGATCTATCCGGTCAAGGCGGGCGAAACGGTGCTTTTCCACGCGGCAGCTGGCGGAGTTGGAACTCTGGCTGTGCAATGGCTGAAACATATCGGCGTCGAAGTGATCGGCACTGTGGGGTCTGATGACAAGGCAGATCTGGTCCGCAAGCTTGGCTGCGATCACATCATCAATTACCGAAAGGATGTGGTTTCTGAGAAGGTTGATCAGATCACGGATGGTGCCAAGCTACCGGTCGTTTTTGACGGGGTGGGCAAGGATACATTTGCAGATAGTTTGAAATGCTTGCATCGCCGTGGCTTGATGGTCAGTTTTGGCAACGCGTCCGGCCCGGTCGATGGTGTCAATCTGGGCATTCTGGCCAGCCATGGTTCGCTCTTCGTGACCCGCCCAACATTGTATGACTATATTCCGACGCGCCCGGATCTGGAGCAGGCAGCCAATGACTTCTTTGCCGCGATCTCGGCTGGTGGCATCAAAATTGCGGATCCTGCGGAATATGCCCTGCAGGATGCAGCAAGAGCCCATGAGGATCTGCAAGCCCGCCTGACAACAGGCTCTATCATTTTGGTGCCTTGATAGATAAATAAGAACTCAAGAAAAAAAGCCCTGCTGAACTAACAGGGCTTTTTCATGTTATTTGGTGCGCCCTTTCCGTGCATAGCTGTCGGTCATGACCGATTTCACCATCTTGCCAAATTCCTTGGAGCGCTTGCGGGATTGTGCAATCGTCTCGGTATTACGATTGTCCTCGCGCTCAAGTTTGCGCCAACGTTCCAATCGCTCAGCTTCCAGCTCACCCGATGCAATTGCGGCCTGAACTGCACATTTGGGTTCACTTTCATGTTTGCAATCATTGAATTTGCATTGGGTAGCAAGCTCAAAAATATCATCAAAGACCTGCTCGATGCCGGTGCTTTTCTCATGCAAACGCAAGGCACGAATGCCGGGTGTGTCGATCACCCATGCTCCACCAAGAGCGGGGTGAAGCGAGCGATAAGTGGTGGTATGCCGTCCCTTGGCATCATTCTCGCGAATGGCGGCAGTGGCTTCCTGACGACCCGTCAAACCATTGAGGAGGGTGGTTTTCCCAACTCCTGAGGACCCAACCAAAGCAAGGGTCTGGGCTTTGCCACACCATGGAGAGAGGGCATCCAGAGCATCCGGGCTTTTGGCATTCACCCCAATCACATCCAGTTCGTCCATCAGATCACCGGCATCGGAAATGTAACGATCCGCATTATCACATAAATCGACCTTGGTCAGGACGACCACCGGGGTCACTTCGGCGTCCTTTGCCAAAGCCAGGAAGCGCTCGATCCGTGCCAGATTGAAATCCTCGTTGCAGGATGTGACGATCAACAGACTGTCGATATTGGCAGCCATCAATTGTTCGCTGACATCAGTGCCAGCACCGCGACGTTTCAATTCTGATCGAGGATCCAGCCGCCGTGTGATCTGATCTCCCTCATCGGCCAATACCCAATCACCCACCGCAAAAGCAGAGGTTGGCACTTTGTGTGGTGTGCGCAAGGGTCGCGTGCCACCATCGCCAAGACCGACGACAATGGATCGCTGGATTTCAGAAATACGAAAAGGAGTAAGAGTTTCCAACTCGATCATATCGAGTTGGCTCATGAAAAAGGGCCCGAAGCCCAAATCATTGAGAGAAGGTCCGTTATTGCTATCAAAAGACCCGGAATTGGAAGACATCATTGTCTTGTCCTGAAAAACATAAAATACCTGCCACTCAAGCTATCGCCAGAGCGGGGATGATCCAGGCAAGCAAAACATCTGGTCTAGATGTCTTTTGCCCGGAGGGCGACACTTACAATCATAAAGTCCTCCTTCAGGGTAACGGTTGGAGTAAGCAAAAAAGCCGTCCGAAAAGATCCGGACGGCCTATCTTATCTAATCGGCACGCAATTTGACAAGGTCGTTCATCAAACCATTGGTACCATTATGCACTGTCAACATCTGGACCTTGTCTGCGATATGCTCCAAAGCCTCCAGCTCTTTCAGGCGCAACATGACAGGATTTTCTGCCATGACTTTGGCCGTGTTCAAAAGCGAACGTGTAGCATTCGTTTCCTCCCGTCGGCGAATGACATTTGCCTGCGCCTCCTTTTCAGCTGCGACAACCTGGTTCAGGATCTCCCGCATTTCACCAGGAAGGATGACATCCTTCAGTTCGATATTGGAAACCTCGATCCCAAGCTCTGCGAGCTCCTTGCGGATAGCCTCGCCAGTATCGCTACTGATCGATGTCTTGGCCTCCAGGATCTGGTCCAATGTCATGGTCCCAATGTCACGCCGAAAGGCATATTGAAGCGCACGATAGATCGTGTCCTTGAAATCAGAGACAGTCGACACAGCCTTGACCACGTCAATCAGGCAATAGTCGGCGGAGATATTGACCCGAATTGTCACCCGATCCTTGGTCAGCATTTCCTGACCACTGACATCAATCGGGTTGCGCTGCAAATCTGCAAGCTTGAAGTCAACTGACCGACCATCTCTCCAAAAACCGTGTCGGCCTGTCTGCAATTGTTCTACCAACTCACCGTCAATATAAAGCAATCCAACCTGATTGTTTGGAACATTCAAGAGGATCACCTGATCCAGTTTCTGTTCACGAAAAAGGCGCAACAACCATTTGGCAGGAACCTTCGAGCCGTTGGCAATGTCAAAGCGTGTCTCAGCCCAAGGGCCTGAATCTTGCCAAACAACCAGCTTCTGGTTTGGACCCAAAACCCGAAAGACCGTGCCGTCTCGCTCAATGATGGTGACATCATCAGCACCAGTTTGGAATGTCATCCAATGCTTCTCAGCGACTTCAGGCAGTTTGGCGAACAGGATCTTCTCGTAATCCGAGGTCACCGCAGGGTGGTTCAGATTGTGGCGTTGAATGTCGAGGCTATCATGACGGTTAGGTAAGAGATGTTCGCCGGGCTCGAAGATGCCCAGAATTTCACCTTTATAAAGTGCCAAAACTCGCTCATTTTCATTCACAAGGACACGTTTGCGTCCCATCAAATAATTCAAATATCTGTTCATCATACATACTCCTTCGTCATGCTGGTCAAGTCATGAAACGACAATCCTTTCAATAGATTGGGATTCCCAAAACGGGAATGGACGTTAGACTGATCGCAGAATGAGTGATCAGCCGGATAAGAGGTGGAAAGAAGTCTGAAGACCGATACAGTCGGATGCTGCGGATCGCCGGGAGTGGAGCATGCGGCATGAAATTGCACCATCGATCCAGATCGATTGTGGAGTATCATGCGGCTTACCCGTCACCATTGAGCGGCGGCAAGCAATTGGCCTCTGACGTCACAAGAAAACTTTGAAGTTCCTCAATCGGCCTTCGGCAAACCGGTCTTCAAACCGGATGAAATGAAACACGTTTAAAGCGTGTGGTTGATGGTTAAATCAACAAGTGGAAAAGGATTCGAACCTTCGACCGACAGAACCTGAATCTGTTGCTCTACCCATTGAGCTATCCATGGTGCAAAATGTGGGAATCGAACCCACCCCTTCGGAGAAACACCCCGACGTTCGCCGCGAACTCATTGTGCATCCCGAGCGAGTTGACACATCCATACATAGAAAAGCAGGGCCGACTATGTGGGCGGAGGCGAAAACTCCTGCCGTTGATGCCGTCATCGTCGTGATCGGGAGAGCTGAGATACGCTCATGAGAAAAAAGCTGCAACAGAAAAACCGCAACCATTAGTTAAGTTGATCTTAATGTTGCAAAAACATCACAATCATGGAGGGGGGATTAAGTGCCGGATAGCCTTGGCTTGGAAGCTGTTCAAGCCTTTGGAGACCAGTCACGTGGAGCCATCTCAAACCCCTCAAAGACAAAGCCTGGTGCAACTGTGCAGCTGACAAGTGTCCAAATGCCAAGGCTTTGTGCAGATTGCCAATCACCTTTGGGAACAATGACTTGCGGGCGTTCATTGGCGATTATATCGGAACCGAGAACATGATGTGTCATGCTTTTCCCATCAGAGGAAAGGCAAAGCTCAAGAGGTGACCCTGCATGCCAGAACCAAATTTCCGTGGCATCAACTTTGTGCCAGTGGGATCGATCACCTTTTTCCAACAGGTAATAGATGGCGGTTGAATAACCACGCCCTTGCGGTCCGTCATGATCGCGAAAGGTTTCGACATAATAGCCGCCTTCGGGGTGTGGTTGCATGTTCAATGCTGTAATAATTTCTTCGGCACTGGTCATGAGAGATTCAATATGGTTTGCGGAAAATCTGGAAATGAAAAAGGCCAGATTTGCATCTGGCCCAATTCCCGTTAGATATCGAGGTTTGCCACATTCAAGGCATTGTCCTGAATGAAAGCCCGGCGCGGTTCAACGTCGTCGCCCATCAGCTTGGCGAAAATATCATCCGCGTCATCCGCTTCCTGAACCTTGACTTGCAACAGAGTGCGCACTTCCGGATCCAGCGTGGTTTCCCAAAGTTGCTCGGCATTCATCTCGCCCAGCCCCTTGTAGCGCTGCATGGAAATACCCTTGCGACCCAAGGCATAAACCTCATTGAGCAAGGAAATTGGTCCGTGAATTGAATATTCCTTCTCACGGCGGCGCATCAATGTGCCTTCTCCAAAGCTTCCCGAAAGATCGGCAGCCAGCTGATTCAGCTTGATGGCATCGGCAGATTGCAACAGGGCAGGATCCAGAATGGCAACTTCACGCACACCACGCACTTCGCGCTCGAACAAATAACCGCCATCATCCTGAATGCTTCCGGACCAACCGCGCTCTGTCTCTTCCGCTACCCAATCAAGACGCTGAGCAACTTCATTAAGGGCAATATTCTGCTTGGCTGCATCGTCAGTCAATGTTGGGTCTAGCAGTCCGGAAATGGCAGCTTGTTCAACGACGCTGCGATTATAACGCGAATGCAGACCATCCAGAATGGAGCCGAAATTGCGGGCTTCATCCAGCAAACCACGCAAATCAGGACCAGCACGTTCAACGCCAACACCAGAAATCAGAACGGCCTCATCAAGACCGGCATCGATCAGATAATCCTGAAAGGCGCGCTCATCCTTCAGATATTGTTCGGACTGCCCACGCTTGACCTTGTAGAGCGGAGGCTGAGCAATATAAAGATGGCCGGCCTCTACCAGCTCCGGCATTTGACGGAAGAAGAAGGTCAGCAACAGGGTACGGATATGAGCGCCATCTACGTCAGCATCCGTCATGATGATGATTTTGTGATAGCGCAGTTTTTCCTGCTTGAATTCTTCCTTGCCAATACCAGTACCAAGAGCGGTAATCAGCGTACCGATCTCTTGCGAAGACAGCATCTTGTCAAAGCGTGCACGCTCGACATTGAGAATTTTACCACGAAGCGGCAGGATTGCCTGATTGGAGCGAGAGCGTCCCTGTTTTGCAGAGCCACCAGCGGAATCACCCTCCACCAGGAACAATTCTGATTTGGCAGGATCGCGTTCCTGACAATCGGCCAGCTTCCCGGGAAGGGAAGCGATATCCAACGCACCCTTCCGGCGGGTTAATTCACGCGCTTTACGGGCCGCATCACGAGCGGCGGCGGCTTCCACCACCTTGGAGACAATCATCTTGCCTTCAGATGGATTCTCTTCCAGCCACTCCTTCAAGGCAGCATTGATCAAATTCTCGACAACCGGACGAACTTCACTCGAGACCAGTTTATCCTTGGTCTGAGAGGAGAATTTCGGGTCAGGTACTTTAACGGACAGCACACAAGTCAGGCCTTCACGGCAATCATCACCGGTCGGATTGACCTTCTCACGTTTCAAAAGACCCGAGCTTTCTGCATAACCGGTGATCTGACGGGTCAGAGCGGCACGGAAACCGGCCAAGTGGGTGCCGCCATCACGCTGCGGAATGTTGTTGGTAAAGCACAGCACATTTTCATGATAGCTGTCATTCCACCAAAGTGCGGCTTCTACGGTGATGCCGTCTTTCTCAGCTGTCACAGACAGGGGTGCTTCAATCAAAGGTTTCTTGGCACGATCAAGCCAGGTCACAAAAGCTTCCAGACCGCCCTCGTAATACATTTCCTCGACGACAGGGTCTGTACTGCGATTGTCGGTCAGCAGGATACGTGCGCCGGAATTGAGGAAGGCCAGTTCGCGCAGGCGATGCTCAAGGGTTGCGAATTTGAACTCGATATGAGTGAAGGTCTCATCGCTTGGATAGAAGGTAACTTCCGTCCCCTTCTTGCCATTTGCAGGGCCGACAACCTTCAATGGGCTGACAGCTTCACCATGAGAAAACTCGATCTCATGCTCCTGATCGTTGCGCCAGATACGCAAGATGAGCTTGGTTGAGAGAGCATTCACCACCGAGACGCCTACGCCATGCAGACCACCGGAAACCTTGTAGCTGTTGGAGTCGAACTTGCCGCCAGCATGAAGCTGGGTCATGATCACTTCCGCAGCGGAAATTCCCTCTTCCGGATGCAGGTCAGTCGGAATACCACGACCGTTATCGGTTACGGTCACGGAACCGTCAGCATTGAGTGTAACAGTCACCAGATCGGCATGACCAGCCAAGGCCTCATCGATGGCATTGTCCACCACTTCATAGACCATGTGATGCAGGCCAGAGCCGTCATCAGTATCGCCAATATACATGCCGGGGCGCTTGCGCACCGCATCCAGGCCTTTGAGAACTTTAATGGAGTCTGCGCCATATTCAGCGCCGGAATTCTGTTCAGTCTCGCTCATGCGAATCAGTCATCCTCGGATAAAGGGGTAACCCTTCACTTATACGTGGTTTCGCGTCTCGATCAACCAATGGGAGGCTGTGAAATCAACCCTTTGCGGGCAATTGTGGAGAGAGAAGCCCCAAAGCCATATTTGCGAGCATTTTATTGCACAATAGAGTTTATTTTATGCCTGCTTTTCGCTGCAAATACCGAATATAGGCTGTGATCATGGCCAGATCAGTCTGGCTGATTCCCTCAATTGCCGGCATGTCGCCATAATCCCAATGATGCGCTGTGACACCTTGCAAGGCAGCAAGCGCAAAAGCCTGATCGCTATGGTGGGATGGCCTGTATATCTCGTGCACCAAGGGCGGGCCGAAACTTGAGCCACGCGCTTCAATGCCATGGCATTGAATACAGGCACCGTTATAGAGACGCAGGCCGTCTGATCGGATTTTATCAGTATCCAGCGAAAAGGCATTGCCATGCAAAGGACCGTCATTTTCGCCTTCTTTTCCAGATTGAAGAGCCAGCAGTGCCGCAATGACAATGAGTATAGCAAACATCATCAATTTTTGCGGCTTCATCATCTGTCGCCTTCCTCGCTCAAAACTGGTGTCAGTTGGCCATTGTCGACAATGAAACGCTGAGCGCGTTCTCCCAACGGGGCAAATACAGGATCATCGGTACCTGTCACCCAGGCCTGACAACCAAGACGGTCGAGAATATCGAAGAGTGCCAGCCGCCGCGTTTCATCCAGATGGGCGGCAACTTCGTCCAGCAGAACAATCGGGCTTTTCTGATTGCGTTTGGCCACTAGATGCGCATGGGCCAAAACGATACCCAGCAACAAAGCTTTTTGCTCGCCGGTCGAGCATTTGGCCGCCGGCATCTCTTTGCCAACATGATTGACCGCAAGGTCCGAGCGGTGAGGACCTTCCAGGGTACGCCCCGCAGCACGGTCCCGTCCACGCATCTGCACCAATTGTTCGCGATAGGTTTCCTCGCATTCAATGGCCGGCATGAGAAAGGCTTTTTCTTCCAAATTGCCATTCAGGCCAACTTGCGCCATGGGAAAAGCGGTCTCAGCACTGTGTAAATGAGAAATGGACTGAATGAGCAGACTTACCAGTTCCGAACGTGCTGTTGCAATGGCGACACCAAATTCTGCCATTTGTGCTTCGATGCCCTCAAGCCAGACAGTCTCATGCGGAGCTTCATCCAATAGCCGATTGCGTTGGCGCATGGCTTTCTCAAATGCATTGACCCGGCTGCCATGACTTTTGTCGATGGCAAGAACCATCCGATCCAGCCATTTGCGTCTTTCCGATGCCGGACCCGTGAACAAGCTGTCCATCATGGGCGTGAGCCAGAGAATGCTGACATGATCACCAAGGCGTTCGCTGGATTTGATATTGGCACCATTGACACGAATGCGGCGTTGCAAATCCCCATTGGGACCGGGTTGCAGGCCAGCACCAAGCTTGGTTTCGCCATAATCGCCATGAAGCTCCGACGCCATTGCCCAGCTTCCCGGACCATTTTCGCGCGCAATATCTGGATAGCTGACTCTGCGCAGACCGCGCCCCGGGGACAGAAAAGAAATGGCTTCCAGCAAGTTGGTCTTGCCCGAACCATTGGCACCACTCAGCACCACGTGAGCATCTCGCAACCTAAGTGACAGAGAGGAATAATTGCGAAAGTCGCTTAGCTGAATGGACGAAATCCATACATGCTCAATCTCGTCAGCAGAATAGACCTCATCGGTCAGTATGGGATCCTGCATCTGGTTGTTGCGATCTTGCATGAAGGTCAAAGAATCCATCAGTCCTGCTGAGGCTTGAAGCCACTCAGGAATCAAAAAAGGGGCATTCACTGCCCCTTTGTATCATTGCGCATGATGAACGCAAATTCAAACCATCCTATACGCGCATCGGCATCAGAACATAAAGGGTGCCGATGCTACCCTCATCCTGAATGAGAGTAGGGGATCCGGAATCAGCCAGAGAGAATTGAGCGCTATCACTTTCCAGTTGATTGGTAATGTCGAGCAAATAACGGGCATTGAAGCCGATTTCCATGGCGTCAGAGCCATAATCAACCGCCAATTCGTCTGTTGCAGTGCCGGATTCAGGATTGGAAACGCTCAGAACCAGGCGGCCTTGTTCGAGTGAGAGCTTGACGGCGCGACCACGTTCGTTGGAAACAGTCGACACGCGATCCACGGCTTGTGCGAACAGGCTGTTCTCGACGCGCAAGATCTTGTCATTGCCTTTTGGAATGACGCGCTCGTAATCAGGAAATGTGCCATCAATCAGTTTGGATGTCAGAACAACGGAGCCTATTTTCAGTCGAATTTTGGCCTCGGAGAGTTCCACGGCAAGATCCGCATCCGGATCTTCGATCAGTTTCTGAATTTCGGAAACTGTTTTGCGAGGGATGATAATGCCTGGCATGCCAGCAGAACCATTTGGAGCGCTTAGTTGAGCTTGTGCCAAACGGTGACCGTCGGTGGCAACTGCACGCAACAATGTCTCGCCATCGACATCCAGAGTATGCACATAAATCCCGTTCAGATAGTAACGGGTCTCTTCGGTAGAGATGGCAAACTGGGTATGGTCGATCAGTTTTTTGATATCTCGTGCCGGGATGGCAAAGGTATGGCTGAATTCACCAGCAGTAATGTCTGGGAAATCGGCAATTGGCAGGACCGGCAAGGTGAAATGTGAGCGACCAGCGTCAATTGACAGGCTGGATTGATCTTCACTGAGGGTCAAAGTCACCTGAGTGCCGTCGGGCAGTTTTTTGACGATGTCATGCAGCATATGAGCCGGAACAGTCGTTGCACCCGGTGCTTCCACCATGGCAGGAGCGGTTTCCAGCACTTCCAGATCCAGATCGGTGGCCTTGAAAACCAGTTCTCCACCTTCGGCTTTCAACAAGACATTTGAGAGAATGGGGATGGTATTGCGACGTTCAACAACACGATGGACATGGTTTAGCGACTTCAAAAGGTCCGCCCGTTCGAGAGTGACTTTCATATCCCTCACTTCCCTTTTCTTTTCCAAACTCAATACAGCCCCGCAATGGGGACCGAAACTTTGACGTGTTGTGACCCATATAGCAAGGGGATTGCACCAAAAATGGTGCAATCCCCTTCTATTTCACAGCTTATCAGCAACATTCTTAACCGTGCCGTCACGGCAAGGAATGCCAGAACATTTCCTATTCGGAAATGATACGCTTCAGCATCTCGATTTCTTGTGCCAGCGTGGTATCAGACGACGACAATTCCTCGATCTTGCGTACTGCATGCAACACGGTGGTATGGTCGCGACCGCCAAACCGACGCCCGATCTCGGGTAGAGAGCGAGGGGTCAGCATTTTGGACAAATACATTGCGATTTGACGTGGGCGCACGATAGTGCGGGTTCTGCGGGATGAAAGCAGATCCGAACGGGATACGTTGTAATGCTTGGAGACAACACGCTGGATGTCTTCGATGCGAATACGACGTGGCTCCTTGGAGCGGATCAGATCTTTCAGGGCCTGCTCGGCCATTTCGATGGTGATCGGAGCACCAGTCAACTGATTATGAGCCATCAGGCGGTTGAAGGCACCATCCAGATCACGGCCATTGGAGCGAATGATACCTGCAACATGATCCAGTACGACATCTGGAATAGCCAGATTTGGATCACGGCGGGATGCCTGCAGAGCACGGTCGGAGAGAATGGAACGGCGAAGTTCCTTCTCCAAAGGCTGCAATTCGCTGACCAGACCACCGGCAAGACGAGACCGTACGCGCTCATCCAGACTTTCCAGTTCAACCGGTGGGCGATCCGCAGCCACAACAACCTGACGTGCACCATCAATGAGGCTGTTCAGCGTGTGACAGAATTCCTGCTGAATGCTCTTGCCTTGCAGGAATTGCAGATCATCAATCAGCAAAATATCGATGTCGCGCAAAGTATCCTTGAAATCCAGTGCAGACTGGCTTTTCAGAGCCTGCACAAAGGAATACATGAAGCGCTCGGCGGTCAGGTAAAGGACCTTTGCGCCAGGATTGGAACGCTTTGCTTCCCAGGCAATAGCTTGCAGCAAATGGGTTTTACCCAAGCCAACAGAGGCATGCAGGAAGAGAGGGTTGAAAGAAACCGGCTGACCTGGTTGAGCCAGAGCCACTTGCTTGGCCGCTGCATGGGCCAGAGTGTTGGATTGACCAACGACAAAGGTCTCGAACGTCAAGCGTGGATCAAGTGGAGATCCGCCAAGTTGATCATTTTCGCTAGCCTGTGCACCGGCAAGTCCGGCTGCTCCAGCCATACCACCAACCGCTGCATTGCCTGCGGGATTAGGGGCTGCTGTCTTGGTCGGGGCTGGTTTTGGTCGCACCGCACCGCGGACATAAAGATCAATGCGTCGCACATGCTCACACTCTTCACGCCAAAGCGCCATCAAGCGCTCACCATAATGCGATTGAATCCATGATTTGAGGAACCGGGTCGAGACTGACAGGATGACGAGGCCATTTTGCTCGCCTTCCAATTCCACGCTGGCGAACCAGCTGGAAAATACATCTTCACCAAGTTCTGTACGCAACCGTGATTTAACACGATCCCATTCTTCTTTGCCAACTTTCACTGAAGGCTCCTCTTTTGGGGAGTCAGCCTCCTGAAAAGCTTGATGAGCTGCCGCACCCATCTCCATTTCCGCGTTTCCCTTTGTGGCCGTTTGCTGCATAATCGTTTTCTTTTCGTGTGCTAGCCGCTTCAACAGCTCGTTTGTTTCTCAGCCAGAGGTCCCGTTTATCAGTGGGTAAGTCTGACCAGACTGTGTGTCTTATCCTATGCCGCGCAATTCGGCAATTCGGAATCTTCATCAAAATTGTCGCCAGGGCAGGTCATCTTTTTTCCATCCCGAAACCGTCGCCCGATGCCCCCCGGCATCAAGATCACCCTCAAAACCACCAGCAACATTGTAGCATGGCCCGGACCAGTCCTTTGTCATGACGATGGCAGCATTCCGGCTTCTGACCCCGGAGCGACATAGAAACAACAAAGGCGCCTGTTGGTCAGCACCATGTTCGGATAGCATTTCCAGCAGCCGCTCCCCAAAATCGGCATGAACCTGCATGGCAGGATAGGAAAGCCATTCCAATTGCAAAACAGATTTGCCAAGTCCCGTCAGATCAGGAACCCCGACAAAGCTCCATTCAGCATGAGTTCGGACATCAATGAGAACCGCCTTATTGTTATGCTCCAATATCTGCCAGGCCTCCTGAGTACAGATATCACCTGCATAACAATCAAAACCGGTATTTGACATATAAACCCTCACAACAGGCGACTGGCACCGTTGTTTGTAACTGTTAGAACGCCGTTTTGCTATGAGCAGGACAGAAAACCGGAAGGCGTCTGTCGTCAAATACTGCCTGTCTTGATGTAAGACAAAGATTTCGACCTGCTGCTCACAGGTGATGTCCAGAAAATACTAGCCGAACTCATACGAAATCCACAAGAAATACTGAGCCTGTTTTCGTTCGTAACGTTTAAGACTTGCTACGTGACGTTGCTCTCTAACCTTGTATTTACAGTAGTTTGACAATACACAGCCTTCTCATTCCACGCAACAGACTCACAACCAGATTCTTTGCTTTGAGAAGGGATCAAAAAGTTTAAAACTTTTTTAACCAATCTCTTGACCAGACCTAACATGTTGCGACTCAAAGCAATCCCGGAAGCCCTCGTCTGCGCAATTGACAAGACTCTCACCGCATATTTTTTTTTTGCCGTACCATATTGACCTTGTAAGAATCGATCAGCAAGAATCGCATCTTTAGTGAAATTCAAACAAGTGTTTGATATATATGGTTATTTTATATTAGGCAAAAATCCGGATACCAAATGATCCAATTCAGGGCTGAGAAGGCATATCATGAAAAAAGCCCGGCCAATCTGGTCCGGGCTTTTTGAAAGCAATACCTGCTGCTTATGCAGAAAGCGCTTTGATGCGCTTGGACAGGCGAGAGACTTTGCGAGATGCGGTGTTTTTATGGAACACACCCTTGGAAACAGCGCGCATCAGTTCAGACTGAGCAATACGCAGTGCTTCGCTGGCAGCAGCCTGATCGGCAGCGGCGATTGCTTCTTCTACCTTGCGCAGGCAACCACGTACACGAGTGCGGCGGGCCTTGTTGATGGCAGTTTTGCGGGCAATTTTACGGGTAGCCTTTTTGGCTGAAGTGGTATTGGCCATTGGAGCCTGTTCCTTTTCTTTGCCGCTGCATCGCAACAGCGCAATCTTCGATTGGGCCAGAAGGACGAGCAGTTACCTCACAAAGGACTTATCTATGAAGGGCCTTTGCTGGTCTCAAACAAAGTCGAATAGAATTCGACAACAAAAGGCGGCACATGGAGGCCGCCATCAGGCCGTGCTTATAGTGTAGTGCTTTATAACCGTCAACTGATTTATATTCCGATCAAAGCGACATTGTGCTCTGTTGAAATAACAAAAGGCGCGAGAAGCCTCCCGCGCCTTTGCAATTGTCTTTCAACGGAAATCCGTCAATGGAGTTACTTGTTCTTGAATTGTGGTTTGCGCTTGTCGACGAAAGCGGCCATGCCTTCGCTCTGATCTTCGGTTGCAAACATGGAATGGAACAGGCGACGCTCAAATTTCAGGCCTTCATTGAGCGTGGTCTCATAAGAGCGATTGACGCTTTCCTTGGTCATCATGACGATTGGCAGGGAGAAATCGGCAATCTTCTGCGCGGTTTTGACGGCTTCCTCCACCAGATCACCTGCTGGAACGATGCGTGATACCAAACCGCAGCGCTCGGCTTCCTCTGCATCCATCATGCGACCGGTCAGGCACATATCCATGGCTTTGGATTTGCCGACGAAACGGGTCAGGCGCTGGGAACCACCGGCACCTGGCATGACGCCGAGAGTGATTTCCGGCTGACCGAATTTTGCGTTGTCACCGGCAAGAATGAAATCACACATCATGGCCAGCTCGCAGCCACCTCCGAGTGCATAACCGGCAACAGCGGCGATGATGGGCTTGCGGTTTTGTGCAACACGATCCCAAGGCGTGATGAAATCACCCAGATAGGCATCCATATAGCTCATGGAGGACATTTCTTTGATATCGGCGCCTGCGGCGAAGGCTTTTTCAGATCCGGTAATGACAACAGCACCAATCTTCTCGTCTTTCTCATACCCGTCCAAAGCTTCTGATACTTCGGCAATCAGGTCCGAGCAAAGCGCATTCAGTGCTTTGGGGCGGTTAAGAGTGATCAGGCCAACGCCATTGCGGGTCTCTGTCAAAATATGTTCGTAAGCCATCAAGTCCTCCTGAAGTGGCAGCAAAGTGGCAATCATGCAAAATCCGGACGGCAAATCATAAGATCTGCCCAATTGGTTGGTTGATGCTATGGCTAGCGTGTTCAGCCAAAGGGTGCAAGTTCGCTTTCTGTCTCACATGGCGTGTCACGGATTAGAGCTCGGACTACCTCTGCAGTCCCTTCAATTGCTATCTTGTTTCAAAAAAGCTGCCCTACTTTGCCTCATGGGCCAGAAGCTTTCAACGACATATTACGTAAACTGTTGGTTCTTGGCTAAAGGACCAGTATAATGGATTATCACGTTGCGAGGGTATAGGGGGAGCAAGCGAGGCTTACAGATCTTGGGAAAGCATTGAGGGATCAATCTCACGGTGGTCCAGAACGCCATGCAGAAATTTGGCAAGATCATCGCTTACATAGCCGACATGGGGCGCTTCCGGGCCCTTGGCTTGCCAGCTTTCCTGAAAGACCGCTTTCGTATGACCGGGAACCATCAAAATTGTTTGCATTCCTAAATCATGGGGTACCTTGAGATTACGGGCCAGATCTTCAAACATGGCTGAATTTTTGGGATTCAAACCGGTCTCGGACAAGAGTTTTTCATACGGTGCCCGATTGGGTTTCGGATCCAGATCAGCCCAAACAATATCGAAGATGTCATCAATATGATCGGTAATACCAAGGCGCTCGGCCACGGCGAGGGCGTGCTTTTCGGTGCCATTGGTAAAGATATAGCGTTTACCGGGTAGGGCGCAGATAGCCCTTGCAAGGTCCGGGTCAGGCTTCACCCAAGTGTGATCGATATTATGGACATGTTCCAGAAAATCATCAGGATGAATGTCATGCTCGATCATCAAGCCGCGCAGGGTTGTGCCATGCTCCTTGTAATAGCCCTCTCTAAGAGTGGTTGCCTCATCCACCGGGATATCCAGAAGCCGCGCCACATAATCACTCATTTTTTCGTTCATCTGTTTGAACAGATTGGTAGAGGGAGGATAGAGCGTGTTGTCGAGATCAAAGATCCAGGTATCGATCCCGTCAAAAGCGGTAAAATCGTAGCCAGCAAAGCCGTTGGCGGACATGGGGGCTCCTTGCCAATTGCAAAAACGAGTCGAAATGAAAGCACACTATGGACGATCTGTACTGCCTTGGCCAGCGCAATGGTGAACGGATGAGAATGATCCATTCAGATCGCTGGCTCGATGGTCTAGACTGGTTGATAGGGGCATAAAAACAATGATTCGTTGAACCTTTTTGCGCATTACTGGTGAAAACGGGCGATCGAGGTGCAAGACAATGAGCGAGAATGCAAACAACACTGTTTCAGCTCACCCAATTGAGAGCGAGGGCGCGAACGGCTTGACAAATGGTGAGGTCAAATCTCTGCCATTGCAGCCGGATCCGGAGGATTTGAAGGTCAAGGGTTTCAGCCTTTCCTCAAAGCTCCTGTTGCTGACAATCCTGTTTGTCATGCTTAGCGAAGTGCTCATTTTCGTGCCATCCATTTCCAAATTCCGCGTGGATTGGCTCTCGAGGAAACTCGAACTGGCTGAAGTGGCTGCACTTGCCTATACGCAAGCCTCACCAGATATGATGAATGAGATGTTCGAGGAAACTCTCCTGGATCGACTCAAGGTTCAGACACTCGCGCTGCGCAAGGAAGGCCAGCGTCAATTGCTTGCGATGATTGACATGCCAGGTGTTATCCGGCGGGATGACGATATCGGTGCCATGACACCTGTCCAGTCGATATTTGCAGCATTCGATACCTTGATGTGGGGAGATGGCAGGACCATTCGTGTGATGGGAGAGTCCTCCTATACCAAGGGCGTGATTGAGTTGGTTTTCGACGAAACCCCCTTGCGTCAGGCAATGTTTCAGTTTGCCATCAATATCCTGGTATTGTCGCTGGTAATCTCGGTGATCACGGCCACACTTGTCTATCTCTCGCTGCGCGGCTTGCTCATTCGACCGATCCTCAGGATGTCTCGAAGCATGGTGCGCTTTTCGCACAATCCTGATGACGTCACTGCGGTGATCAAACCATCTGGTCGTCAGGATGAAATCGGTATGACCGAACAGCAGCTTGCTCGCATGGAAATGGCACTGGCCAGAACCTTGAGCAAGCAGAAGCGCCTTGCCGATCTTGGCCTTGCAGTCTCGAAAATCAATCATGATTTGCGCAACATCCTGGCGTCTGCGCAGCTTTTCTCTGATCGTCTGAGCATGTTGGAAGATCCGACCGTCCAGCGTGTCGTTCCAAAGATCATGGGGGCGTTGGATCGGGCAGTCGATTATTCGCGTGCCGTGATGTCATATGGAAAGGCGCAGGAAGAGCCACCGGAAAAGCGATTGCTCAATTTGCACAAAGTGGCTGATGAAGTCGCTGACTTTCTGGATCTGTCGGGTAAAAGCGAAATCGCCTTCTCGAATGCGGTTCCAGAAAATCTGGAAGTCTATGCGGATCCTGGTCAATTGTTCCGTATCATGCTGAATCTGTGCCGCAATTCCGTTCAGGTCATGAAAAACGAAGATGCAGATAGCGAAAGTGTTATTTCCCGACTGGAAATCTTTGCGGAGGAAACCGGCGACAAGACGGATATCGTGATTTCGGATACCGGACCCGGAGTGCCAGAGCAGGCGAAAGCATCGCTTTTCAAGGCGTTCCAGGGGTCGGTTCGCAAAGGTGGAACCGGTCTTGGTCTCGCAATTTCGGCAGAGCTGGTTCAGGCCCATGGCGGGAGTATCGCATTGCTGGAACGCTCTCCTGGTGCACATTTTCAAATCTGCCTGCCATCCCCTGATCAGGCGAGTTAAAATATCTTGATATAGAGACCATTACCATGACCAGAGAAGAATTTGATGCCTATTGCGCCAGCCTGACGGCAACGACCAATGTCATTCAATGGGGCAATGCATCCGTCTGGAAAGTCGGTGGCAAGATTTTCGCCATCTGCTCCAATTGGGGAGAGGATGTTGAGGATAAGGAAACAGGTAAGCTTGGCATCAAGATCAGCTTCAAGGTCTCGGATTTGGCGTTCGAAGTCCTGCCCGATCAGGAAGATATCATCCCGGCTCCCTATCTGGCGCGAGCCAAATGGGTACAGTTGGAGAGTATGGATGCCATGGACGATGAAGAGATCAAATCTCATATCGATGCGGCCCATGAAATCATTGGTCGTAAGCTGACCAAGAAGTTGCAAAAAGAGTTGGGCCTGTCTTGGGCCTAAAAGGTTTATAGTCAGAATAATTGCCTGACTATAAAAGCCCGACCAGAATTATTCCGACCGGGCTTTTCGTTTGTCTGAATTCCAGCTTATTTGCTGAGATCAATCCGATATTTGGCAAAGCCGTTTTCTGCCATGCCCATGGTTTCAAAGCCCATGCTGGTTGCCACATCCTTGGCAGATGGGCTGGATGTGAAGGAGACTTTTGCCTTGCCGCTCAATGGTGCAAAGCTCCAATTCTTATCGGCGGATGGGTTGATGGTCTTCTGATCGAAAATGTAATTGGCCAGAATGGTGCGGTTTTCATCCGGTGCTGAAATGATGATGTTGTCGCCTTTGAGCCCTGGGAAATTGCCGCCGCCACTGGCGCGATAATTATTGGTGGCAATGACGAATTCCTGTTTGGGATCAACTGGCTTGCCGTCAAACATCATGTCAACAATGCGGTGGCCGTCAGAAACCTTTTCACCTTTCTTGCTATAGCGAGCTGGCTTGGAGACATCAATCTTGTATGTGACACCATCAATCACATCAAAATTATAAGATGGAAAATCGGTGTTGATCAGAGCTTGCTCGCCATCCATTCCGGGCTTGATCTGGTTGAACTGCCCGGCGGACATTTCCAACCATTCACGCACTTCAGAGCCAGTCATTTTCACCACACGCAGGGTGTTTGGATAGATATAAAGATCAGCCACATTTTTAAGAGCTATCTCACCTGCTGGCACTACGGTGAAATAGTCCGGGCCACCGCGACCGCCAGCCTTGAACGGAGCTCCAGCTGAGAGCACTGGTAGTCCGTCATATTCCGAACCATTGACCAGCTTCTGAACATACCATTTCTGTGCATTCGTCACGATCTGAATGGATGGATCATCGGCCACCAGCGCAAAATAGCTATTGATCGGAGCTGTGGTCTTGCCAACGCCTTTGCGCATATAGGCGATGGTTTCCTCATGTTCGTGCTTGATGGCTTCATTGATGGCAGCATCGGCTTCCACCAGCGGAATGGTCTTGCGGCCATCGCGCTTGTAAATACCACGCACAGACCCGGTACCATCAGAAACTTTCCAATTTCCAGTCTCTCCAGAAAGCGTCAGATCAATCACACCCAGATGTGAGCCCCAAAAACCAGGCATGGTGGCAGGCACACCATTAAGGGTACCTTTCGCGACATCTGCACCCGGGAAGCCTTCATATTTCTTCGAAGGGAAGACTAGATGACCATGGCCAAACAGGATGGCATCAATGCCTTCAACCTTGGAAAGATAGGCGGAGGCGTTTTCTTCCATGCCTTTGCGCTCGGATGTGGAGACTGAGGAATGCGGAATGGCGACGATGATATCGGCACCTTTTTCCTTCATCTGCGGCACATATTTATTGGCACTGTCGATGATGTCTTCAACACGCAGTTTGCCTTCCAGATTGGCCTTGTCCCATTGCATGATCTGCGGAGGGGTGAAGCCGATCACGCCAACCTTGACCATATGTTTGGAGCCATCTTCGGCTATAACGTCCTTGTTGATGATGATGTAAGGATCGTAAAGCGGCTTGTCGTTGGAAGGGTCTTTATCACCATCCAGCACATAGACATTGGACAGCACATAAGGGAAATTTGCGCCCTTGATGGATTTTTTGAGGAAATCCAGACCGTAATTGAATTCATGATTGCCGATATTGGCAGCATCATAATTCAGCATATTCATGGCTTTGTAGACCGGATGAACCTCACCATCCTTCAGGCCTTTTTCCTTGGCGATGTAATCGCCCAACGGATTGCCCTGAATAAGATCACCATTGTCAAACAGCATGGAATTCTTGGCCTCAGACCGGGCAGTTTTTAAAAGGCTGGAGACCTTGGCAAGGCCAACTTTATCGGACTGTTTGTCGCGATAATAATCATAGTCGGCCAGATGCACATGAATGTCTGTGGTCTCAAGCAGGCGCAGTTTGACCTCGGCAGCTATGGCGGAGCCAGAAACCATCGAAGTTGCAGCCATCGTGCTGCTCATCAGACCAGCGCAAAAAAAGGATTTCAAAATATTCATCAATATCTCCCCGAAAAAATATCTTTGAATAGAGGTGGAATTAGAAGCAGGTGGATTCATTTGATCGAGAAATGCGAACAGAACGGCACGCATGATCAAATGATTGAGAACATTAGATCCCAGCCAAATGACGGGAGCAAGACATTTGAACCTTGGCAAAGCTGCATCTTTTGGGGTGTGTCGAAAAGTGTAGAAATATCAATCTTTGTGAAAATGGCTTTGCACAGGCATGAGCGTAAAAGCTTGTCCTGATGGCATTTCTATGGCTGTCTGTGCAGCGGAAATTTCCGGCTTTTTACGTATGTAAGGCCCTGATTCGCCAAACAACGCTCGCAATGCGGGCCAATAAGGATAAAAAGAGATGAGCCAGCGCCAACCAATCCGCATCATTGATCGCAAGACGGGAGATGAATTTGAAGAAGTGGTGTTGGGTGAAAAATGGATCCGCTGGGCCTATCAGGATGCCAGTTCATCCTTGATCGAAAAGATGCTGTTTCGCTCACCCTTGATCAGCAAGTTGATGGGGGCTTATTACGATTCTGCGCTTTCCAGGAGCAAGATCGATCCAACCATCAAGGAACTTGGCATTGATGAGAGCGAATTTGCCGATTCCAAGGACAGCTACAAGAGCTTCAATGAATTTTTCATCCGGCATCTGAAGCCGGAAGCGCGCCCATATCGTACCGATCCCAATCTGATTCTCAGTCCTGCCGATGGTCGGGTGCTGGTCTTCCCGGAATTGGATGGCAACGACTTTGCCCCGGTCAAGGGCTATCCGTTTTCAATAGAGAAGATGTTGCCTGGCATTCATGAGCGCTTTGTCGGTGGCGCATTGGCAATCGTGCGTCTCTGCCCGGCTGACTATCACCGTTATCACTTTCCCTGCGATGGCATGATCACGCAAAGTCGGGATATCGAAGGCGCGTTGCACTCGGTCAATCCGATTGCCTTGGGAGCAGGGCCTGATGTTTTTGGTGAGAATAAACGCACCTATACCCTGATCGAGACCGAGAAAGCTGGCACCCTTGCTTATGTTGAAGTAGGGGCTTTCGGGGTTGGCGCAATCGTCAACACCAAGACATCCGGCCCGGTCAAGGCGATGGATGAAAAAGGTTATTTCAAATTTGGTGGCTCCACCACGGTTCTCGTCTTTGAACCGGGCAAAATCCAGTTTTCTGGTGATCTCATCGTCAACAGTGCCGAGGGCAAGGAAACCCTGATCAAGGTCGGGGAGGAACTTGCCCGAATTGTCTGAACTCTTCATAAAGGGCAAGTCTCATGCAGCAAGATCATCTGGTCCTTGATCATATCGCCGTGGTCGCAACGTCGTTGGAGGCTGGTCTCAAACATGTTGAAGATCAGCTGGGCATCACCGTGCCTCCGGGCGGTCAGCATCCAAAAATGGGTACCCATAATCGACTGATGAGTTTGGGCGGCAATGAATATATGGAAGTCATAGCCATCGATCCTGATGCGCCTAAGCCTGACCACCCCAGATGGTTCGGGTTTGACTTTCCCTTGAAGGGTGATGCTTCCTTGGCAACCTGGATTGTCGGAACCAGTGATATCCAGCAAACCCTCAGTGATGCTCCGGCTCAGATGGGCAAAGCCATCGACATGGCACGTGGCGATCTGCATTGGCAATTCTCGACCTCTGATGATGGTCGCTTGCCGTTTGATGGCACTTGCCCAACCCTGATTGAATGGCCAGAGGGGCCGCATCCATCAGGCAACATGATCGATCTTGGCTGTCGCTTGCTCAAACTCACTATCTCTCACCCAAACATGGATGAGATCGAAGCCTTTCTGAAACCACGCTTTACGGATCAAAGGGTCGTTCTGAGGCACTCAGATGAGATTGGTTTGGAAGCGGAAATTCAAACCGCGGCAGGTGTTAAATTGCTCAGATAGATCATTGCCATTTTCGCTGATTGATAACTGCTTCAATCTCGTTGAAAATCTGGTCGACATCTGTTGCTGGCGGAGTGGTTTGTAGTAAGTGTTCTGCTGCTATTATGCTGATAATATTCGGAAATTTAACATTTCCGTTAAAGTTATAATGTGTGAGGATACTGCCATTTATGCACTGATATATAGCTGATCTATCGATGTTCCCAACGTCAACAAAAGTTAGGTTGGGATGGTTTTCGATCCTGCAGCCCGGCACATTTCCTGAAATATTGAAATGGATATTGGGGTAGGTTTTTTTTGAAAAAAGCCCATAAGGAAACAGCTTTATTCCCTTATCTCTAATCTTGAATGACTTCCATAGTAGAGTGGTGATAGAGCAATTGGTACGGGACAGCGGAATACTGTCACAGTCCCATATAATGTCTGGGTTTTTGTTCCAGCGTTGGAAATTCCGAGCTGCCTCCCTGTCTATTCTTTTGTTCTTTTCCTGGCTAAATTCTTGTTCGTTCAACGCTGTACGCACAATATCGACAGCATATGCAGGTGCTGCCGCGATCAGAAATAAAAATATGTATGTGGTGAGCCGCATGGAATGATGATCCTGGATCGTTAAAGCATCTCCTCGACGCATCGAATAAGCCGGGCCAAGTCTTCGTCGCGAGACAAGCGATGATCGCCGTCTTTGACGAGGGTGAGCCGCACGTCATCGCGGGCGAGGCGAGAAACAAGATCAACGGCCATTTGCCATGGCACGGCGTCATCCAGAACCCCTTGCAGGATATGAACCGGGCAGCCGGTCTCTATCATGGCGTCACCAAACAGATGCTGTTTGCCGTCTTCAATCAGATCAAGGGTGATCTGATAAGGTTCGCCATAGTCACTTGGCTGCTCATAAACGCCGGTCGCTTTCATGCCTGCGCGGATCTCGTCGTCAAATTTGTCCCACATCAGATCCTTGGTCATATCGATTGCAGGTGCAATCAGGATGAGGCCTTTGATGCGGCTATTCTCGACGCCAATGGCCTTGATATGCGCAACGGTTAGCAGCAGCGCCAGCCAGCCGCCCATGGAAGAGCCGATGATAATTTGCTCGCCTTCCGTTCTGTTGAAAATGGCAAGGCTTTCTTCGAGCCATTTGGAAATGGTGCCGTCGGTAAAGGCACCACCCGAAATACCATGACCGGAATAGTCGTAGCGCATGCAGCCATGGCCGGTTTTCTCAGCCCATTCATCAAGCACCAGAACCTTGGAACCTTCCATGTCGGATTTATAGCCGCCCATCCAAAAGACGCCACATGCGCTGTCTTTTCCGGGGCGGTGATTGAACTTGATTTCCCGTCCGCCCACGTTAAGCATTTGCATCTGAATGGCAGTCATTGCTATGTCTCCGTCAAATATTCCTTCGCGCCTCCATTGAGTCGCGCCTTTGCCTCAAGGCTGTAGCATGAAAAACGCCCCGACCATATTGCAAGTTATTCCTTGGCTCGATTCCGGCGGCGTTGAACGTGGAACAGTGGATATCGCCAAGGCCATTATCGATGCCGGGGGCAAGGCATTGGTGGCGTCCGAGCGCGGCCGTTTGAGCGCGGATCTTGAAGAGATGGGCGGCGTTCAATTGGAGTTTGAAGGCAGAACCAAAAATCCCTTCAAGATCCTTCATAGCCATGCCAAACAGATCGAGAAAATGATCAAGGAGCAGGGCGTGGATCTGGTGCATGCTCGCTCACGAGCACCGGCTTGGTCGGCTTATCTTGCAGCCAGAAGAGCTGGGGTACCTTTTGTTACCACCTATCACGGGGCCTACAGTCAAAAGGGCCGCTTCAAGGCCTTCTATAATTCGGTCATGGCCAAGGGTGATGTGGTGATTGCCAATTCTGGCTATACCCGCGATCTGGTAGCAGGGCGTAATCCAGATGCCAAAGATCGCCTTACCGTCATTTATCGTGGTGTTGATCTGGAAAAATTTGATCCTGCTGTGATCTCGAAGGAGCGCATACAAGCATTGCGTAGCAAGTGGGGGTTGGCTGAGCGTCCTGTTCTACTGCTTCCCTCTCGCCTGACGCGCTGGAAAGGGCAAGCTTTCATTCTGCCGGTTTTGGGCGTGCTGAAGAAACAAGGGCTTTCCTTTCAGGTGGCTTTGATCGGGGATGATCAGGGACGGCAAAGTTACGTCGAAGAACTGGATGCGTTGACTCTGGCGCATGGTTTGCAGGACATGGTCAAACGCGTAGGTCATTGTGCAGATATGCCTGCGGCTTATGCTCTGGCGGATGTGACCATCGTGCCTTCGCAGGATGCAGAGACATTTGGCCGCTCTGCGGCAGAAAGCCTTGCCATGCAAACGCCTGTTCTGGTCGGTGATTTGGGTGCGCAGCCCGAGGTCGTAGCTGCCCCAGAAGGGTTTGAAGGTGATAGCTGGCTAGGGCAAAGTTTAACTCATGGCGATGAAAAAGCATGGCAAGACGCCTTAGTCAAATCACTGACCTCAAAAGCTGATAAGACCAGTGAACAGGCGATTAAGGCACGTGACCATGTTGCAAAGACCTTTTCACTGCAATCCATGGGACAGCAAACTATGGCCGTTTATGATCAATTGATCGGTTCGACGCTGGTCGCTAAGGAATAACCCGCAATTTCATCGAGACTTTATGCCCAATTGTTGACAGTGCAAGGAAATCTCAAGGCTTGCGTCCTATCAAGGCGCGAGAAAGACTTGCAAGCTGGCCTCCCGTAAGGCATATGTTATGCAGCGAACCGATTTCGACAATTATTTAGGAGACTACGACCATTCGCCGTCCGTATCGAGCGCAGCCAACCCGGGAAACGGGACCGCGCACAAATAACCAAATCCGTGTAGACGAAGTTCAGCTCATCGATGATAAGGGTGATAACCATGGGGCCGTGCCGACACGTCAGGCACTGGACATGGCTTCAGAGGCGGGTCTGGATCTCGTAGAGATTTCCCCAAATGCCAAGCCACCGGTCTGTAAGATCATGGATTATGGCCGGTACAAATATCAGGCTCAGAAGAAAGCGGCCGAAGCGCGCAAGAAGCAGAAGGTTGTTGATGTCAAGGAAGTGAAAATGCGTCCGAACATCGATACCCATGACTATGAAGTCAAGCTGCGCAATGCCAATCGTTTTCTGGATGCTGGCGACAAGGTCAAGTTCACCCTGCGTTTCCGTGGTCGTGAAATGGCCCACCAGAATTTGGGCATGGAGCTTCTGAGAAGGGTCAAGGCCGAGTTGGCAGAGCGCACCAAGGTGGAGCTGGAGCCAAAGCTGGAAGGCCGCCAGATGATCATGATTCTGGCACCAAAAGCCACCTGATCGATCTCTGCTAATCCTTCTATTTGCAGATAGGCAATGAAAACCCGGAAAAACTTCCGGGTTTTTGTATTTTCGGGGCTAGATTCGTACTGACGCCTCTTGATTCATTTTCCCTGCATGGCTATAACCCGCCAGTCTCGGCTCATCCGGCTTATTCTCCTTTTTTGGGTTTAGGGCTGCCGTGGTGAGTCAGAATGCTCAATCCGAGACTTGTTTTTCCTCTGTTTGCCAGAGGAAGAGAAAGGTTTCGAGCACAAGATCAACAATCCTATTGGATTCAGGAGAGCAAAATGCCCAAGCTGAAGACAAAGTCCGGCGCGAAGAAGCGCTTCAAGGTGACCGGTTCTGGTAAAATCCGTGCAGGTCAAGCTGGCAAGCGCCATGGTATGATCAAACGTACCACCAAATTCATCCGTACTGCTCGTGGCACCACCATTCTCAAAGATCAGGATGCCAAAGTCGTCAAACAGTTCTTGCCTTACGCATAAGAACCTGACGCATTCTTTCTAGGAGTTTTCAGATATGTCACGTGTAAAACGCGGTGTAACGGCTCACGCCCGTCACAAAAAAGTCCTCAAGGCTGCCAAAGGTTACTATGGCCGTCGTAAAAGCACCATTCGCGTAGCGAAACAGGCGGTTGAAAAAGCCGGTCAGTACGCTTATCGCGACCGTAAGACCAAGAAGCGCAATTTCCGCTCACTGTGGATCCAGCGTATCAACGCTGCTGTGCGCGAACAGGGCCTGACCTATGGTCGCTTCATCGATGGCCTGAACAAGGCTGGCATCGAAATCGATCGTAAAGTTCTGTCCGATATGGCAATCCATCAGCCAGAAGCATTTGGTGCTCTGGTTGAAAAGGCCAAATCTGCCGCAGCTTAATGACTCGATGCTAAAGCATCTTTGATACCCAAGAACCCGCATCGATCCGTTGATGCGGGTTTTTCTTTGTCTTTTGAGCATGGATGACCTGCTTTGCAGCAAAAGAAGCTGGAATGTAGCGGTCAATCTGCTAAAAACGCAAACAAATCGATCCTGATCGCCGGCTTCGTTCGGCGCAAAAGTCCATATCGGAATTTGTTATGTCGGAACTTAATAGTCTGGAACAGGAGATCCTGTCCAATATCGCAGGAGCAATCAACGAAGCCACTTTGGAAGAAGTGCGCGTTGCCGCTCTGGGCAAAAAGGGCAAGATCTCGGAAATGATGAAAACTCTGGGTAAGATGACCCCGGAGGAGCGTAAGGAAATGGGCCCGGCCCTCAACGGCCTGAAAGGGCGCGTTGGCGATGCAATTTCTGCTCGCAAGGATGTGCTGAAGGAAGAGGCACTGAATGCCCGCCTGCTGAGCGAGACGGTTGATGTCACGCTGCCGACCCGCCAGGGCAGCACTTTCGAAGGTCGTGTGCATCCAATCGCTCAGGTCACCGAAGAGCTGACCGCTATTTTTGCCGATATGGGATTTGCGGTTGCTGAAGGTCCGGACATCGAGACTGATTTCTATAATTTTACTGCGCTGAACTTCCCGCCGGATCATCCGGCTCGTCTGGAGCACGACACCTTCTTCCTGCCAGAAAAGGAAGATGGCTCCCAGATGGTTCTGCGTACCCATACCTCCCCTGTTCAGATTCGCACCATGACCAGTCAGGAACCTCCGATCCGCGTGATCTGCCCTGGCCGAACCTATCGTTGCGATTCGGATCAGACCCACACCCCGATGTTCCATCAGGTTGAAGGTCTGGTGATCGAAGAAGGCGCTCATATGGGTCATCTGAAATGGGTTCTGGAAGAATTCTGCAAGGCATTCTTCGAGGTCGATAATATCAAGATGCGTTTCCGCGCGTCTCACTTCCCGTTCACCGAGCCATCCATGGAAGTGGATATCGGCTGTCAGCGCGTTGGCAACGAGCTGCGCATCGGTGAAGGTGATGACTGGCTGGAAATTCTGGGTTGCGGCATGGTGCATCCGAATGTGCTGCGCAATTGCGATCTGGATCCGGACAAATATACCGGCTTTGCCTGGGGCATGGGTATCGATCGTCTGGCAATGCTGAAATATGGCATGCCTGATCTGCGCGCCTTCTTCAATGGCGACAAACGCTGGCTCGATCATTATGGCTTTGCACCGCTCGATATTCCTGGCCTTGTTGGAGGGCTGTCCTCATGAAATTCACATTATCCTGGCTGAAGGACTATCTCGAGACTGACGCAAGCCTTGAGGAAATCCTCGAAAAACTGACCATCATTGGCCTCGAAGTGGAAGAAGTCATCGATCAGGCTGCGATCCTGAAAGACTTCACAGTTGCTTATGTCGAAGAAGCAGAGCAGCATCCCGATGCTGATCGTCTGCGCGTCTGTAAGGTCAATACCGGCAAGGAAGTGCTGCAGATCGTCTGTGGCGCGCCCAATGCCCGTGCTGGTATCAAGGTTGTTCTGGCCGAGAATGGCGCTGTCATTCCGACCAACGGCATGAAGCTGAAGCCAACCAAGATCCGTGGTGTCGAATCCAACGGTATGATGTGTTCCGAACGCGAAATGGGCCTCTCGGAAGAGCATGATGGCATTATTGAGCTGCCAGAAAATGCTCCAATAGGTGAGCCTTTTGCACCAATTCTGGGGCTTGATGATCCGGTCATCGACATTGCCATCACCCCAAACCGTGGTGACGCGCTTGGCGTTTATGGTGTTGCCCGCGATCTGGCCGGTGCTGGTCTTGGCACTCTGAGGGAAAAAACACCAGCGGAAATCAAAGGCACCTTTGAAAGTCCGGTTGGCATTGAACTGAAATTCGAAGATGGCGATAACAGCCCATGTCCGATTTTCACCGGCATCTATGTCAAAGGTGTCAAGAACGGCCCAAGCCCGGATTGGATGCAGGCACGCCTGCGTGCCATCGGTCTGCGCCCGATCAATGCACTGGTCGATATCACCAACTATATCTCCTATGATCGAGGTCGCCCGCTGCATGTTTATGATGCTGACAAGCTGACCGGTAACATCCATGCTCGTTTGGGCCGTGAAGGTGAAAAGCTTACCGCACTGGATGGCAAGGAATATGATGTTCCGACCGATGTTTGCGTCATCGCTGATGACAGCGGCGCAATCGGCTTTGGTGGCATCATGGGTGGCGAGAGCACTGGCTCATCTGATGTCACCACAAACGTGCTGATCGAATGCGCATGGTTCGATCCGATCCGTATCGCCAAATCTGGCCGTACCGTCGGCATTCAGTCCGATGCGCGCTATCGTTTCGAGCGCACTGTTGATCCTGCTTTCGTGATTCCGGGCCAATATGCAGCCGCGCAAATGGTGATGGATCTGTGTGGTGGTGAGCCATCCAATATCGTCATTGCTGGTGAAGCACCGGTCAAGGACAAGATCATCGACTTCCCTATGGGGGAAGTGAAGCGTCTTGCTGGTCTTGAGACGTCTGATATCGAAATCAAAACCGTGCTCAAGCGCCTTGGCTTCTGGGTGTCTGGCAATGGTGAAGATGTCAAGGTCGCTGTTCCAACCTTCCGTCCGGATATCCATGGCAAAGCTGATATCGTGGAAGAAGTCGTGCGCGTCATTGGCGTTGATCAGGTCAAACCTATTGCCCTGCCGCGTCTCAATGCTGTGACCAAACCACCGCTGACGGCTCGTCAGGTTCGTATCCGCAATGCTCGCCGCAACCTTGCTGCCCGTGGCATGGTGGAAGCCGTAACCTGGTCCTTCACTGAAGCCAAATATGCCAAAATGTTTGGTGGTGGCAAGCCAGAACTGACCCTGATCAACCCGATCTCGTCAGATCTGTCCGATATGCGCCCAAGCCTCTTGCCAGGCCTGATGCAAGCAGCACAGCGCAATGTGGATCGTGGGTTCAACGATCTGGCATTGTTTGAAGTTGGTCAGATCTTCCTTGGTGATAAGCCGGAAGAGCAGTTCACGCATGCCACCGGTCTGCGCCGTGGTGCTGCCAAGATTGCAGGTTTCGGCCGCCACTGGCGTGATGCTTCCGGTTCTGTCGATGTCTTCGACGTACGCGCCGATGCGTTGGCCGTACTAGAGTCTATGGGTATGGACAGCTCCAAACTGCAGATCGTCTCCGGCGGTCCTGACTGGTATCATCCAGGTCGTTCCGGCAAGATCCAGCTTGGTCCGAAAAATGTGATTGGTACTTTTGGTGAACTGCATCCGAAAATTCTGGATCAGCTCAAGGTCGACGGTCCGATTTGTGCATTTGAGATCACCATCGAGAATGTCCCGACTCCGAAGAAAAAGGCTACCAAGTCCAAGCCTGCTTTGGTTCTCTCGGATTTGCAGCCTCTGCGTCGTGACTTTGCTTTTGTGGTGGATACCGATGTGAGCGCAGCAACCATTCTGCGTGCCGCAAACGGTGCGGACAAGAAGCTGATTGCTGGTGTCAATCTGTTCGACCTCTATGAGGGCGAGCATATGGCAGAAGGCAAGAAGTCTGTTGCTTTTGAAGTGACCCTTCAGCCGAAAGACAAAACACTGACCGATGAGGAAATCGAAGCGATTTCCAATAAAATCGTAGCAGCAGTGACCAAGTCTACGGGTGGTGAGTTGCGCGGCTAATGGCTGGTCTCATCATTCGATCAATCAAGAAGAGCACGGCCCTTACGGGCTGTGCTCTTTTACATTCTACAAGGCAGAAGAGAAAGTTTTCTCCAGGCCTGAAATCAAGTCGGCGCCGTCTGGCAATTCTCCTGCGAAAGTTCGTTCATGCGGACCAGATTGCAGAAAATGTCGATGAACGCATTTAAGGCTTCTTAAGATCGGACGAATCTCGCACACTCAATTGAATTTGATCGAAGGAGTGCCTCATGGAATCTCCAAATTTGGTGGCAAAGAGTTCAAGCGATAAATTGAAGGAAGAAGAGCGTCGCTTTCTGCTGACACGTTTTGTCATGGAAGATCCGGATTTGGTGGAAATTCTGCAGACTTTGCGAGAATTGGATCTGCCTGATTGGTGGTTGGTTTCAGGAGCCATCTATCAGACCGTGTGGAACTGCCTGACCGGCAAATCCCAAGGTCACGGCATCAAGGATTTCGATATTGCCTACTTTGATCCAGCTGAGAATTCCTACGACGCAGAAGATCTGATCATCAAGCAGGTGAATGCCGCTATACCAGATCTCGCCGATCGCTTGGAAGTGCGCAATCAGGCGAGAGTGCATCTTTGGTATCCGGAAAAGTTCGGCCATGCCTATCCGCAGCTAAAATCCAGTGCCGATAGCCTCAATTATTATATGTGTACCACCCACGCGGTTGCGGTGAGATTGGAAGAGGATGATAGCCTCTCCATTGCTGCGCCATTTGGATTGGAAGATATATTTGCGCTCACCATCCGTCCCTGTCATTCCCTGCCAAGCAATGTCAAACATTATGGTGAAAAAGCCAAACGCATGATGCGCCTATGGCCCGAATTGAAGGTACTAGATTGGCAAACAGAACAGCCAATACGCTTATAGAAAAGCCAACTCAAACGCTTTCCCAAATTTTGGGGCTGCAATCATCCGGTTCGCAAAAACAGCATTGTTTGCTACAGCCTGCAGGATCGATTGCGCGGATACGGCCACGTTTTTCCAGATCCTGCAGCATGGCCTTTGCAGCATCTGGCTCTGTGTCCAGATGAAGACAAACATCGGTTAACGATACCCGTTGCCGTTCACGTATATACTGAAGAAGCTTTCTCAGGATCACAACGGCATCTCCTGTACGGGGATTTGCGAGCTTCGTGAGCGACGCCCAAATTGGTACAGGGAACCGATTGCCACAGCCAGAAAGCCCAGAATACAAGCAATCCAGATGCTGGAGCTGGCCTGATGCTGGCTGAATGTACCAAGCTGATAAACCAGTACTGCACTACCATAGGCAAGACCGGTTGTCCAAACCACGGCAAATGAAGCCCAATGGCCGCCAATTTCGCGTGAGATGGCGCCGATTGCTGCAACGCAAGGGGTGTAAAGCAGGATCATCAACAGATAAGCAAAGGCACCCAGCTGTCCGTCAAAGCGCGTCACCATGGCACCAAAGGTTGGAACGTCCACTTCCTGCTCCTCAGCGGCGATGGTGTGGTTGGAAATATCGCCAATATCGATTCCCAATGGATCGGTAAGGCTTGTGGTCAAATCCAAAAGGTTTGCAGGAATGGTCGCTGCGGCATCAGTCAGTGAGGAGAGCAAATCAAAGACTTCATCCTGATCAGCTGATATATCTCTTTGCGCCTGTTCTTCAGCGCCAAGTTGGCCATAGAGAGAATTCAACGTGCCGACAACGGCTTCCTTGGCAAAGATACCGGTAAACAGGCCAACAGTTGCTGGCCAATTCTCCTCACTGAGCCCCAGCGGTTCGACGATAGGAGTGAGAGATTTTCCGATCGTGGCCAAAACAGAATTCTCACTTTCTTCGTTGCCAAAGCTACCATCGGTACCAATTGAAGAAAGAAGACTGAGAGCCAGAATGACCACAACAATAACTTGCCCTGCTTCAAGAATGAAATGCTTGAGTTTCTCTCCGCTTCTTTGAATGGCGAGTATCAGGCTGGGTTTGTGATAGGGAGGCAGCTCCATCAGGAAAGGATCGGCTTTGCCTGAAAAGAAACAGGCTTTCAAAACAAGGCCGGTGAAAATGGCAAAGCACAATCCAATCAGATACAAGCCAAAGACCAGATTCTGACCGTTACTGGGAAAGAAGGCTGCCGCAAACAAAGCATAGACCGGCAAGCGCGCACCGCAGGACATGAAAGGTGCCATCAGGGACGTGACAAGTCGTTCCTGTCTTTTCTCCAATGTCCGCGTTGCCATGATGGCCGGAACGGTGCAGCCAAAACCGAGCAACATGGGAACAAAGCTTTTGCCGGGTAGGCCAATGGTGCGCATGGCACGATCCATGACAAAAGCGGCGCGGGCCATATAGCCGCTTTCTTCCAAAAGGGTCAGAAACAGGAACAGGAAGCCAATAACGGGAATGAAAGTCGAAACGGTCTGAATACCGACCCCGACACCCTTTGGTCCCACCGCAATAAGCCAGGCCGGTGCTCCCCATTGATCAAGCCAATAGCTGGGACCATCGACAAGCAAGGCACCCATAGCCTGATCAAAGAAATCGATGAAGGCGCCAGATAGATTGATGGTGAATAGGAACATCAAATACATGATGCCAAGAAAAATAGGCAGCCCCAGAAAGCGGTTCAAAATGATCTGATCCAGCCGCTCGGTCCAGTTCTTGGAGATGCGATCTTTATAGGTGGTCACCTGAAGCGTGATGTGATTGGCAAAATCATAACGACTATCGGCGATCAAAAGATCAGCATCTTCACCTGTACTCTTCAAAATGGCTGATTGTTCAATCTGTAGAGCCTCAAAATCAGCAGGCGTTAAAAATGACAAGGCTTTGCTGTCACCAGCCAATGCCTCAATAGCCAACCAGTGCGGATCGACCTGAGCGCCTGCTGCTGTTGCTGTAAAGACATCTTTCAGGCGTGAAAGAGATGCTGGCAACGGTGTGGCATAAGGAAGCTGAATGGTACTTTTGCTTTTGGTCTTTGAGAGCTCATAGAGTGTGTCTTTTAGCAGATCCAGTGATGCGGCGTCGCCATGCTTTATCGGAATGACAGGAACGCCGAGTTCATCCGATAATTGCTGGTAGTTGATTTCCAATAGATGACCCTGAGCGCGATCAACCATTGTGAGCACTACAATCAGCGGAATGCGCATTTCCAGAAACTGACTGGTGAGATAGAGATTGCGCTCCAGATTGGAGGCATCAAGAATATTGACCACCAGATCGGCCGAATGAGAGAGGAGATAATCACGCGCAATGCTCTCATCCAGACTGCTGGCATGGGCATTGCTAAGCGAGTAGGTCCCCGGAAGATCAATCAGTGTGACTTCCATATCTCTATGGCGGAAATGGCCTTCTTTGCGATCAACCGTGACACCTGCCCAGTTACCAACTTTCTGATGATCTCCAGTCAAGGCATTGAACAGACTGGTTTTGCCGCAATTGGGGTTTCCGGCAAAGGCTATTTTTGCGGAGGACATTTGATGACCTCTCAGCGCAGGATTTTTTCGATCTTCATGCCATCAGCGTCGGCTTTTCGCAGGGAAAGAGCAAAGCCTCTGACACGAATTTCAACCGGATCTCCAAGAGGCGCAACGCGTTTTACGGTAAAATGGGCGCCACGGGTCAGGCCCATGGACAACAGACGCGCACGAAAGGCGCCATCAGAAACTCTGATTGCCTTGATGCGGCCTTCGTCACCGACTTTCATTTCCCGAAGCGTGATGCTCATTTTGGATGGCCCTGATACTTGCAATTGAAAATGACTTGCAGAAAGAATAGAGAGCCTTTGAAGACCTGAATATGATCAAAATCAAATATGAGAAACTCAACAATATTGCATTGCTATAGGCTTAACGCCAATCTTAGCCATGCAGCAGATCGGTCAGGCTCACACCACGATATTGTTTGGTTTGATCCAGCATGACATGGCTGGCAATTTGCAACTTACCACCGACTTGGCTGAGAAGATCTTCTGTCACGGCGTGATAGCGCTGAATATCGGCACAGACAAAGCGAACGAGATAGTCGAACGAGCCACTCATCTTCAGGCATTCCACCACATCGGGCAATTTGGCAATGGCTTCTTCGAAGGTGGCAAAAATACTGTGGTCGTGATCGCGGATGGTAATGGTTGCCATGATGGTAACATGGCGGCAAAAGCGATCCAGATCGACAAGACCCAAATAGCCGGTGATCAGGCCGATGTCTTCAAGTCGCTTGACTCGTTGCAGACAGGGGCTGGGAGAAAGGCCGACACGCTCCGACAATGCTTTATTGGTGATCCGGGCGTTGGTTTGCAATTCTTCAAGAATGCGTAAATCAATTCGATCCAGCTTCGAGCTTTTGCGCGGCACGGCATTTTTCTCCAAGAGTAAGGGCTTGTTCCCAATAAAATTTTGAAGAATATAAAATAACTTATCACGAAATGCGAGTTTTATTGTGATATCAGATCTATAGAGTTTGAAATAAAATTTCGTTTATTGAGTTTCTTTGGACACTCCCGATAGTCACAGAAGAGGATTTGATATCTCCAGCTATTTCCTGTTCTCCTCATCGGGCCAGTGGCGGGGATGTGGCTAGGAACCACTAACAACAGATGAATTTTTTAATTATGTACAATTGCTTAGCTAGTTATCCTGAAATGAAATCTCCTATTTTGATTTACCGCTTTTTAAGGCATTCTGCATAGTCTTTCTCAGGAATAGCCCCATTAAACGCCGCCAGAAAACAGGCTGGTTCCCAAGAAAAAGCCTGGATTGGACGACCAAATGCATGATCTTGAAGCCTTTCAGCGTATTTATGCCAGATTTCTGTTTGGCTTTCTTTGGCTTAATTGCCTGATTGCAGTCGGGATAGAAGCCTATCGCGGAGATCAGGTTTTGCTGGTCGGCGCTGCAGGCATCGGCACAATGGCAGGTGCTACGGCAATCTGGTTGTTCGGGAAACAGCAAATTTATGTGCGTTTGGCATCAGCCGTGGCCATGGCCATTCTGGTAGGTTTGATGGTGTATGCTATGAGGGCTGATCCATGGCAGATTGACACGCAAATGTATTTCTTTGGTGCGGTGGCAGTGCTGACCGGGTGGTTCGATTGGCGTCCGATTTTTCTTTACGGCGGTATGATCGGACTGCATCATGTGGGATTGAACTTTCTGGCACCGCAAGCTTTGTTTCCAACAGGAGCAGATTTTGGCCGGGTGATACTTCATACTGTTATTTCCGCACCTCAAATCACGGTCTTGATGGCGCTGGCTTTTATCCTCAAAACGGGCATCGACAATATTCAAAAGGCCATGGATAAAGCCCAGGATGCACAGCAGGAGACTTCTCAACTTCTGGACCAGCAAAAAGAGGTCACGGAACAAGAGCGCGAACGCCAGGCCCGCCTTGAAGGCTTTACAAATGACTTCGAAGTCAAGATCGAAGAGATTGTCTCATCTGTTCGCTCTTCTTCTCAAGATCTGCATCATACAGCCGCAGATATGTCGACATTAGCCGAAGAAACTCAGAGCCGGGCAGAGACTGTGAATATTGCCTCACAGGATGCATCGGGCAATGTTACCAATGTCGCTGCGGCAACCGAACGTTTGACTGGATATATCGAGGAGATCCGCTCTCAGATTGACAGCTCCCAGACAGTAACGGACCAAGCAATTTCCACCGCAGATCAGGCGGTGGATTCCATTTCCAAATTGGTCGAGCGCGCCGAGGCGATTAACAACATCTCCGATCTCATCAACGGTGTCGCCGACCAGACCAATCTGTTGGCTTTGAACGCAACGATCGAAGCCGCGCGGGCAGGGGATGCCGGGCGTGGTTTTGCCGTTGTGGCCAGTGAGGTGAAGACCTTGGCGGAACAAACCGCCAAGATGTCCGAAGAGATAACCAACGAGATCCGCTCGGTTCAGTCCATGACATCAGGAGCAGCAACCGAGATCGAACAGGTGAAGCGGGTTATCGGGCAGATTGATAATTCTCTAGGGGCAGTGGCATTGGCCGTGGATGAAGAAGCAAAGGCGACTTATGAAATCTCCGATTCCATTTCGTCAGCAGCAGAGCAAACAGCCGTGCTGGCGGAGAACGTGGAAGGGGTGCGTGGTACGGTAAACACGGCTACCAAAGCCTCAGGACTAGTGGAGAATTCCGCCTCGAAGTTGGTTGATAAATCTACCTCGTTGGAAGTGGTTGTGTCAGACTTCCTGAAACAGGTGAAGTCGGCCTGAATGGCAAGGTTATCGACCAAGCCAGATTATCCCACTAAAAAGCCCTGCTTCCTGGATTGGAAGCAGGGCTTTTTAGTGGGATAATCCGTAAGATGAAGCATAAAGTGCTGCATTAGATTGACCCTGTGCGGAAAAAATGCATCATTTTGCACATCTGCAAGTAAAAATTCTCACAGCCAACAAGGATCACCGTCATGTCAAAAGCCAGCCGTCTGGATCGCCGCTCGGTTCTCGCCGGATTGGCGACCTCTGGGGTAGCCACTCTTGCTACACCGTCCATCGTCAAAGCAAATGAAGCCATCACCTGGAAAATGGCCATGTCCTGGCCCAAGCAAGTGCCCGGTGTTGGCGTCAACGGAGTGCGTTGTGCCGAGCGTATCACCAAAATGTCCGGTGGACGGCTGACGGTAAAGGTTTTTGGAGCTGGTGAGCTGGTACCACCTTTGGAGGTTTTTGACGCGGTATCCTCTGGCTCAGCCGATATGGGCCATGCTACGCCATATTATTGGCAAGGCAAGGACAAGAGTTTTCATTTCTTCACGGGCGTTCCCTTCGGTTTGACGCAAGTAGAGCATGCGGCCTGGTTACGCTTCGGAGGTGGTCAGGAGCTTTGGGAAAGGGCTTATGAGCCGTTTGGTGTCTTGCCTATGTACGCTGGTTCATCGGGCACACAGGCTGGTGGCTGGTTTTCCAAGGAGTTGAACAGCCTCGATGACCTCAAGGGTTTGAAAATGCGCATCGCTGGTCTTGGTGGTGAAGTGTTGCGTCGCCTTGGTGCGTCGGTTGTGATGTTGCCGCCAACGGATATCTTTTCCGCTCTGCAGTCTGGCACCATTGATGCGGCAGAATGGGTCGGGCCATGGAATGATCTGGCTTTTGGCCTCTACAAGGTGGTCAAGAACTATTATATGCCAGCCTTCCATGAGCTTGGTCCTGCATTGGAAGTGACCGTTAATAAAGAAAAAATGATGGCGCTGCCAGAAGACCTGCAAGCCATCGTACGGGAAGCGGTTCAGTCAACCGCAATGGAAACCATTGCCGATTTTGCTTATCATAACATGATGTCACTTGGCCCGCTTTTGGCAAAAGAAGGCGTCCAGCTGAAGTCTCTGCCAGATGATGTAACTATGGCTCTGGCCAAGGAAAGCGCCGTTGTTACCAAGGAAATCGCTGATAGCTCACCACTTGCGGGTGATATCTACAAAAGCTTCATCGATTTTCGCCAGAAAGCGTCAGACTATATTGCCATCTCCGAAGGTGAGGCGCTACGTACTCGAAAAATGGCTCTGGAGCTGTAAGTCCAGCTTCGAAAAACAGTTAAAGTGCACTCAAGGCCCGGCCAAATTGGTCGGGTTTTGTAATTTCAGGCTGGATAATTGAGCCAAGGCATGAGATAGGCAGAAAAAGTCTCTGGTCGTTTCGACAAGGCAAGGGTATAAGCGCATCCATGACCAAACAAAGCTTTGATAAAATCCGCAACTTTTCCATCATCGCCCATATCGATCATGGAAAGTCCACGCTCGCCGACCGGTTGATTCAATATACCGGTGGCTTGAGCGATCGCGAAATGTCTGATCAGGTACTCGATAACATGGAGATCGAGCAGGAACGTGGTATCACCATTAAAGCGCAAACCGTCTCGCTCACCTATGAAGCGGACGATGGTGAGACCTATACGTTGAACCTGATGGATACACCGGGCCATGTTGACTTTGCCTATGAGGTCTCCCGCTCGTTGGCTGCCTGCGAAGGTTCTCTGCTTGTCGTGGATGCCTCACAAGGTGTGGAAGCGCAGACCTTGGCCAACGTTTATCAGGCGATTGACAACGACCATGAGATCGTGCCGGTCCTGAATAAAATCGATCTGCCTGCAGCCGAACCAGAGCGCGTGCGTGAGCAGATTGAAGATGTGATCGGCATCGATGCATCTGACGCCATTGAAGCCTCTGCCAAATCCGGCATCGGCATCAAGGAGACGCTGGAAGCCATCGTGACCCGTTTGCCTGCGCCAGAAGGGGATATTGAAGCACCCTTGAAGGCGATGCTGGTGGATAGCTATTACGACGTCTATCTCGGTGTTGTGGTGATTGTGCGGATCATTGATGGCGAGTTGAAAAAAGGCGATAAGATTCGCATGCTTGGCACCAATGCCACCTATGATGTGGATCGTATCGGAACTTTCACACCGAAAATGGTGGATGAGAAAGTGCTTGGTCCCGGCGAAGTTGGCTTCCTGATCGCATCCATCAAAGAGGTAGCTGATACCCGTGTTGGTGATACCATCACGCACGAGAAAAAACAGTGCGAAGCTCCGTTGGAGGGCTTTCGCCCAGCTCAGCCCGTGGTTTTCTGTGGTCTTTTCCCGGTTGATGCCAATGACTTTGAGGATCTGCGCTCCGCCATGGGCAAGCTGCGCCTCAATGATGCCAGTTTCTCCTATGAGATGGAAACATCAGCCGCTCTGGGCTTTGGTTTCCGTTGTGGTTTCCTTGGTCTGTTGCATCTGGAAATTATTCAGGAGCGCCTGTCTCGCGAGTTCAATCTCGACCTCATCGCCACAGCACCAAGTGTGGTTTATGAGATGGAAATGACCAATGGTGATGAGATTACCTTGCACAATCCCGCTGATATGCCTGATGTAGTCAAGATCAAGGAAATTCGAGAGCCCTGGATCAAGGCTTCCATCATGACCCCGGATGAATATCTTGGTGCGATTCTGAAACTTTGCCAGGAGCGCCGTGGCATTCAGACTGATCTGTCCTATGTCGGCACTCGTGCCATGGTGCAGTATGATCTCCCTCTCAACGAAGTGGTGTTTGATTTCTATGATCGCCTGAAATCCATCTCCAAGGGTTATGCAAGCTTTGACTATCAACTGGCGGACTATCGCGCTGGCGATTTGGTGAAAATGTCCATTTTGGTCAATGATGAACCGGTCGATGCATTGTCCATTCTGGTGCACCGCTCGCAAGCTGAAGCGCGTGGCCGATCCATGTGTGAAAAGCTGAAAGATCTGATCCCTCGCCACATGTTCAAGATTCCAATTCAGGCTGCACTGGGCGGTCGGGTGATTGCGCGCGAAACCATTTCAGCCATGCGTAAGGATGTGACCGCCAAATGTTATGGCGGCGATGCCACGCGTAAGCGTAAGCTTTTGGAAAAGCAGAAAGCTGGCAAGAAAAAAATGCGCCAATTTGGCAAGGTGGAAATTCCACAAGAGGCCTTCATTGCCGCTCTCAAAATGGATAGTTGATCTGACAAAGCGTGTTCCTGAAAAACTGGAATACTTTTCAGATAAGAATTCGTTTCAAAAAATAAATGCTTTCTGGTGATCCAACGGTCCTTGAAAAGGACCCGAAGTCTTCAAAACAAAACCCGCCATTTCGGCGGGTTTTTTGTTTATATGATGGTTTGCTATTACGCAGCTGAGCTGGCTCGTTTTAGTCTCGGCCGTTCAGCTGATACGCGGTTGCGGCCATCATTCTTGGATTTGTAAAGGGCCATGTCGGCTCGTTTGAGCAACTCGTCAATACTTTCACCGGGTCGATAAATGGCAACCCCGAAACTGGATGTGACAGTCACGGTAGATTTGTTCAATCGAATGTCAGTCTCTGCAATTTCACGGCGGAGCAGGTCAGCCACACGGCTGGCCTGAAGAATGGACAAGCCATTGGTGACCAGCGCAAATTCTTCCCCCCCAAGCCGGGCCAGAATACCGTCATGGCCAGCAGCCAAAGTTGCGACGGTCTTGATGACCTCATCTCCCACATCATGACCATATGTATCGTTGACGGCTTTGAAATGGTCAATATCGAACATGATGGCGCAAAGGTCCTCACGTTGGCCGGGTTGATCAATCAGATGATGGACCTGTTCGAAAAAAGCGCGACGGTTGTATAGATTGGTCATTGGATCCCGTGTGGCCAAATGAACCAACTGACGTTGAAGAAGGATCATGCGCTCGGCGACGCGCATTCGTGCATGCAGCGTTTCTTCATGCAATGGCTTTTGCAAAAAGTCATCCGCGCCAGTATCAAGAGCTTCGACCAAAAGCTCGGCATCATCACTCTCTGACATGGCAATGACATAAAGGCCTTTTCGCTGGTCTGCCAGAATTCGCGCATTCCAGCATAGCTCCAGCCCTGTCATGCCATTGGTTGCGAGCGAAGTGAGTATGACATCAATATTGGGAGTAGTCTCTATAAAGTTCCAGGCTTCATCAGCATCAGAAAAAGCATAGACGGTCTCCTTGCGCGACTCCAGCATATACTGGATCACGCGGCTACTCTCCTGATCGCTTTCAATCAGAACAACCTTCATCTGCTTTTCAGCCTCCACAACCGGACGTACCAGACCAATATAGATCAATGGTCTTAATGCAATCTGAAAATCTTGTGTTTTCAACGTTCTGACGCAAGAAATGAAAAAGTTTCGGCTATTTTTTTGCAAATGCAGATTGCAAATGCAGTGATTTTGGAAGGAAATGGCGAAAATGCGCGCTTTTGAACCTGTAAGGCCAGGTGAGTGAATTTCAGGTTTCCGGGGCAACCCGAAGCAAATATTGCTCCGAACGGAAGATCTCGCGATCCCTTTTGCGCTCCAGTTTATCTATTTCTTGTCCCAGTTGTCTTATCTGGCGTGAAAGGTTCAGCTTGCGAGCACTTGTCTCCGCCTTGGTGAGATTCTTGTAAGTCTCATCCTGACGCAGATCCTTCTGCAGGCCATTACGCTCCTGTCTTGCCGCCGCAAGATCCAGTTCAATCTTGTGGAGGTTCGATCCACGATCATAGGCGCCGACGAAGGCTTTCTCCGTGCCGGCGGGACAAATACCCTGATATCGATAGCCTTGCCGTCCAACCCGAAAGCCGTTCTCGGCAGTGCAATAGCGCTGTAAACCTGCCTTGCGGCCCTCACCATATCGCTTGATGTCAGGCGAAATATCATAGCGCTGACAGGCCTTGATATGATCTTTCAAGCGCGTCTGAGGATAGCCTTCCAAAGCATCTCCTTGACCCAGCTTGTACCAGTCGGTGATCTGACATTCTTCTTCTGATAGACTGGCACAACCAACAAGAGAGAGCAGGCTCAGACAAAGAATGAGAAATAAGCGCATGAACATCTCTTCTGTGGCAATTGCGGGCGAGTGATCACTTATGGTTAACAACTCGTCGATAAGCTCGCAAGACAAAGTGGTGAAACTCAAAATAAAGACGCCATAGATCTGCCAAACATGTATGATCTGACACGTCTTGTCACAGTGAAGAGACAAGTCACGAAAGAGGAAATCGAGACCATGGGCCAATCGGGGCAGCGATACTTTGCCAGGCAATGTCTGGATGCGTCTTGCAATGTGAAAAAGGCCAAATCCTGGTCGTCCTCGTTTGGAGCGATGATTTTGTCACTCGCACTTGTTGTGCCGATGATGTCATTGGCAAGCAAGCCGGCGATTGCTCAGACTGCAGCCAAAAAATTGTTCGGAAAGAAACGTGCCCCGGCCAATTTGCAGGCCCGGGCCATTGGGTCTTACGCCAAAGGATGTTTGGCCGGAGGGCGTGCGCTTTCCATCGATGGTCCTGCCTGGCAGGCCATGCGCCTGTCTCGAAACCGGAATTGGGGTCATCCGCAACTGATTGCATTTCTGGAACGTCTTGCGGTAGATGCTCAGGCTTACGACGGCTGGAATGGATTGTTGGTAGGGGACTTGGCTCAACCGCGTGGCGGGCCAATGCTCACTGGACATGCTTCCCATCAAATCGGTCTGGATGCTGATATCTGGTTGCGCCCTATGCCCGCGCGTCGCTTCACGCGGAAGGAGCGTGAAAAAGTCTCGGCAATTTCCATGCTGAAAAAAGGAACGCGCACGGTGGATTCCAATAAATTCTCCATGGCGCATTTCCGTGTGATCAAGCGAGCTGCCTCTACCCCCGGCGTTGCGCGGATCTTTGTCCATCCAGGTATCAAAAAGGCCCTATGTGATCGGGCCGGGAATGATCGTGCCTGGTTGCGGCAAGTTCGCCCCTGGTATGGCCATCATTATCATTTCCATGTGCGTATGAAGTGCCCAAATGATAGTGTCGGCTGTAAAAATCAGGCTCCGCCGCCAGCGGGAGATGGATGCGGCAAAGAGCTTTCCTGGTGGCTCTCAGACGAGCCTTGGAAACCAAAGAAGCCAAAAAAACCAAAGAAGCCCGGCAAGAAGCCTAAAAAGAAACGCCAAATCACTTTGGCTGATTTGCCGCAAGCCTGTAGCGTCGTTTTGGATGCAGCCCCTGCCACCGGGCAAGCGACTCCTGTCATGGCAGCAAAAGCAGCCAATTACCAATCAATACCGGTGTTGTTGCAACTGCCCAAACCAAGACCGCTTCAGCGCTGAGCTATAAGAAAGGCTGCCGTTTGGCAGCCTTTTCAGTTTCAACTCTAGCGCAATTTCTATGCATCACTGACATGGATGGGTAAACCAACCGGGCAACTGACGCCTGTTCCGCCAAGTCCGCAATATCCGTCAGGGTTTTTGGCCAGATATTGCTGATGATAGCCCTCGGCAAAATAGAAATCTTTGGCAGCAATAATTTCAGTTGTAATGGTACCAAGTCCACTTTGAGCCAGTGCACGCTGAAATGCTTGCTTGCTTTCGATTGCTTCCTGCTTCTGCTCATTACTGTAGATATAGAGCCCGGAACGATATTGGGTACCAATGTCGTTCCCCTGACGCATTCCTTGTGTCGGATCGTGATTTTCCCAAAAGTGGACCAGCAGATCGCCATAGCTGACAATTTGGGGATCATAAATCACCAAAACCACCTCATTGTGACCAGTGCCCCCAGTACAAACTTCTTCATAAGTCGGATTGGGGGTATAGCCAGCACTATAGCCAACCATGGTTAAATAGACGCCATCCAGCTTCCAGAACAATCGCTCAGCACCCCAAAAGCATCCAAGCCCGAACATGGCACGTTCATAGCCTTCGGCAGGCTCCGCAGTCAGTGGTCTATCATAGACATAGTGAAGCTTTGCGGTCGCGATTGGTTGCTCTCTGCCTGCAAGAGCGCTTTCAGCGGTTGGCATGACGGCCTTTTTTCGTTCAAATCCAAACATGACAGCACTCCTTGATAAATTACACGCTCACCACTTTGGGGCGGCGCTTTCTACCTAGATAAATCAGGAACAGACCCATGATACCACCAACCAGCCAGGCAGGCATGGTCAGAATGCTCTGGACAGTCGGATCCCAAATAAGGGGATGAAGATTTCTCTGAATGACCGCTTGTGCCAGATTGAGGCTGGCATTATCGAATTCGAACCAGCTTTCCCCAAGTGATTTGATGACAATTTCATTGGCTGCGATGGATCGCACACCATCGAGAACCAGCCCCAAAAGAGCCAGAGCACAAATCCAAAGGCCAGAGAGTCTGAGCACAAAAAGAAGGAATTTCATTAAGTTAGCCTTTTAATAGTCAGGATCGTCACCTGTTGGGAAATCAATTTGTTCCAAAACAACATCGGGCAACACTAACCTAAGCAAGGTGATGGCAAAGCACAAATCAAATTCTGTTAACAGCTTCGTGGAAAGCGGGTTGCGTTCAATCAAATTTTGGCTATAGTGCGCCCACAAATTGGTATGGAGAGGTGGCCGAGTGGTCGAAGGCGCACGCCTGGAAAGTGTGTAGGCGGGGAACCGTCTCCAGGGTTCGAATCCCTGTCTCTCCGCCATTCGTCTAATGGCAAGACGTAACTACGTCTCTAAGACGTTGATTTCATTGAAAGCATGATGATCCCTGCGGATCGGGAACTCCCGGTCTTGGTACAATTGTTGGTACAGGGAATTCCGTCATGTGGGGCCTTCATCTCAAGCGTCGCAGCAAATGGTGGTACTATTATCGCGCTGTCCCCAAACAGTATCGCGACGTCGAGGCACGCTCTCAAATCTGCTTCTCACTCAAGACCAGCGACTTTTCCAAAGCCAAACTGCGAGCCGCCCAGATTTCCGCAGACCTGGAAGAAGAGTGGCAAAAGGCCGTCGATCTCGGCATCTCGCTGTCCAGCAGGAATGAAGCAAGGCGATATGAAGCAGCCACTCAGTGCCAATTGGATCGTGGACTTGCTCCGACCAACTCCAATTCCATGTCCAATGACGAGCTTCTGATGCGCCTGCGCATGTTGCTGGATCGAGCGGCTTCTGTGCCGGAGCAAAAAGCACTTCTTGGCTTGGTAGAAGTGCCGCAAATGTCAATGATGGAGGGGTTCGAACGTTTCTGGGCCCATATCGAGGATGAATGGTCCGGTCTCAGCCATGATCAAGTGCGAGCCAAACGCAACGGCTATCTCAAGGCCTTGAGCAATTTCCGGGAAGCGGTCGGTGATGTGCCGCTTTACCAAGTGGAACGCCGCCATGCCATGGATTTCCGAACATGGTGGCTGAAACGCCTGAAGAAAAGAGGCCTGAAACCGCATACCGGTAACAAGGACATCAATGCCTTGCGTCGATTGATCACGACCAACTATGACATAGACGCTTATCAGGCGGTCAATCCGTTCGCTCGCATCAAGCTGAAAGACGAACCGCAAACGCCAAGAATCCCGTTCTCGAGCGAACAGATCAAGAATGCGATCAAACCCGGAGCGTTGGGCAAGTTGCATCCGGATTTCGTGTTGCTTTTTCGCTTGCTGGTCAATACCGGTATGCGACCGGTGGAAGCCATCGGTCTGGAACTGTCCGATATTCGTCTCGATCATGAGGTTCCTCATGTCCATATCAGGCGGAATGGTATACGTGGTCTCAAGACCGATCATTCCGAAAGGCTCATTCCTCTATTGGGTGCCTCATTGGACGCGGCCAAGGAACTAGTTGATGCTGGAGGATGGGGCAAGCGGGCAGGCAAGAACATGTATGCGACCAGCCTGATCAACCAGCATTTGCGTGAAAATGGCATTGTCACCGAAAAACAGCAGAGCCTTTATTCCTTGCGGCATTGGTTTCAGGATCAACTCACCAAGCAAGACGTAATTGACCGAGCCCAGGCCCAGTTGATGGGGCATAAATTCCATCGTCCCAAATATGGCTATGGCAAGGATTTGCAGGAGCTGCGTGACATCATCGTCCGATTTGCGATTGAAGCGCCTTGAGGCGATTTCGGGAAGAGTTCAAGGCTGATTGCTGCTCGAATATTGCTTGCAGGCGTGCATGAAGGCCGAGCAAATTGGCTTCCTCCCGCTCATCGCAGGAGGCAAGCAAATCAGCCAGCAAGTGTTCCATCTTTTCAAATTCGTGTTCAGTCAGAAAGATCATGCCTGAGAGTCGCACCAATAACCGACTGAAAGGAGGGGCGGAGCTACGTCCATTGTTTTCAGAGGTGCAAAGAAAGATCCTGGTTGCGGTAATTCTGACATCGGAGGCAGATATGCACCACAAAAGAGGCAGACCTCGCAATCGGCGAGCCGGATGCAAGCTCTGTAAACCATGGAAAGTCAATGGCATACGGAGCGAGAGCATCGAAGGTGAGAAATTCAGCGATCATCGGAGACGTTTTGCTTTTTCAGTCCAAAAGGACTCTTCAGCAGATCTTCGACGAGTTGGCAGATCAAACGGTTTTTAGAAATTTCACTGCCAATGGGTAGGCCTCAACAAATTCCGCATAGCCTTAGGTGAGGAATGGCATCTTCCGGCGTTTGGAATTCCAATGAAATCACCAGACACCAGAGCAAATCAGTAGATGTCCTGCCGTCTGCTCTCGGGCAAAAAATATGCATAGATGTGTCCATCAACATGGAGGAAGCAATGAGAGAACCAAACGAGGAAGAACTTCATGTATTCCACAAAGAACACTTCTCTGGAATCTGCATGATGCTCTTTGAAAACATCGGAGAATATATCTGCGAAAATCCCCTTGTTGCCAAACACGAGGTGCTGGTTGCGCTTGCAGAGATTGCCTGTAAGGCGCTTTTTGAGCTGAATACACGCGTACTTATGATCGACTATGAGGGCCCGGCTTCAAAGCCAAATCTTGAATTTATTGAGCAACTGATCTCCCAAATTGGAAACAACAATTCAGACGGAGTTTGATATGTTCAGAAAAGTCTCAGAATTTGATCGCGGGATGCTATTCCATAGCGTTGAATTAGCATCAATACTGGTCGAAAATGACATTAGAATGAACCCGCTTGTAGAGAACAATTCAAATATTGCTAGACAAGCAGACTACTTACACACCCTTTTTGAAGAGTTCAAAAAGAGCTTGATAGAACATTACGATTTTCGGTGAGCCAGAAGGTGCTCCATACGTTCAAATTCGTATTCAGTCAGAAAGATCATGCGAAAACATCGCACGGATAGCCTTTTCTAAAGAGGGGCGAAGTTCCGTCCGTTGAATACTGAGGAGGAAAGCATGATCGTGGTTGTAGATGAATCAGAAACATGAGGCTGGCTATGCATCACAAGAGAAAACGCCCAATCAATCGTCGAGCCGGTTGCAAACTCTGCAAGCCGTGGAAAATCAATGGTGTACGTAGAGACAGTTTTGAAGGCGAAACGCACTCTGATCGCCGTCGTCGCTTGGCCTGGCCATTGACCAGACGGGAATTCGCACAAGCTAAGTCTCGCTTTTACTGAAAGTGCGCGCAATACATCCGCTCGGCAACTACCGGATCCTGCGATAGGAACCTATTAGCGCAAAGATTGCGCCGAATACACTTGGCTTTAGAATCGTGCCATGAGATCCCCTGAAACAAGCCTCGAGCCCGATTGCCCAACTTATGAAGCTTTCCAGCTGACATGGCACGGAATAGGCCTAACAGTTCGCCATAGCCCAGCGTGGTATCAGCAACAGCAAGATGGGTTTGTGACCCAACATATCGAAGTCATAAGTGATGATCGTGTTCCGTTGCCAATCACGGAAACAGGTTATCGATCCCATTTCATGAACGGGCAGGACGCCCTCGGTGAGTTTGAGGGTGATCCCGTGGCCTTTGTCAATTGGTGGTTGGATGAGGCCGCACAGTCGCCAGATTGGCTGGCAAGCAGACAACTATCGTTGTTTTGACCAACCAGTTATAGCCTCCTCGCAACCATCCCCACAGAAGGCACCGACCATTTTCCTCGTGCCTCAGAGAGCCCGATCGCGGTCGTCAATTTCGTCTCCGGCCGTCATTTTTTGCGTGGCTCATATGTTTGGGCCGTTCCCTCCCCCAAAAAAACTTCCCTCACTCTGGTTGAACTAAATCAAACGGATATTGCCACTGGTACGTTCGTAGCGAAAACCTGTCACTATATGCTCGCTTTTACGAAAAGCGAAACCAAAGCTGCCGTCGCTTTGACAGCTTTCCGTGCTTTCCCATAATGGAACCGAGTACAGCATCGCTTCACCAAGATCGAGACCTGCTTACCGCTGAAAATGCGGCTATCCGGGCATCATAACGCACGCTTTTCGTAAAAGCGGAACTGGCGACGACGTGCTCGCTGATCTAACCCCCTCCAATATGCCGAACGATACCGGCCATCCGTGGAACAAGGATCGTGCTGTCGGGCAAAAGCGGCCATTTACCCAAGACCAAATTCGCCAACTCGCCAATCTTCTAAAAGATGCCGAGCGCCAACGAGAGCTTACGCTGTTTTGTCTTGGGATAGATACCATGCTGCGCAGTTCCGACCTGGTACGGTTGCGCGTCAGAGACTTGATTGACCAGAATGGCCAACCCAAGCCCGACTTCTCATCAAGTCAACAGAAGACCGGGGCGGCGGTGGTCAGCGTCATAACACCGTTTAGCCAAGCCGCACTGAGGACTTGGATTGAAGTTGGAAATTTATCGCGCCGTGACTACCTGTTCACGTCCCGATCCGGTGACGGATCAAAACCGATCACGACGAATTTCCTCCGACGATTGGTGAAGAAATGGGCGGCAGAGCTCGGCCTCGATCCAACTGATTATTCCGGCCACAGCCTTCGACGATCCAAACCCTCACATCTCTACGCACAAGGCGTCCGTCCAGAAATGCTGCGCCTGCTGCTCGGGCACAAAAGCCTGCAATCGACCCAGGCCTATCTCGGGATCGACCAGAACGAAGCCTTGGCTCTTGCTCGCAAATTCGATTGTTTCAAGGAGTTCTGATATGCGTCAAGATCGCAAAAAACACCGTGCACCGCATAGCCTTCTGGCTGGTCAAAATTCCCTAAAGTCAAATCTTTTTTGTCAAGAAAATTTGACAAAAACACCAATTTCCCTAGAAAATAGAGATACTTACTTATCTCTCCTCAAAATGGGAATCGACAAGGGAAAGGCTCTCGGGGCAATGATGCTGGGCGCATTAGCGGTTGATCCGGCATTAGCAGAAGAACAACAACCATCCGTGCAGTTGGCCGGAATGACGAGCGGACAGGTCACAGATTGTGTGGCTTTCGTAAAGCAACAGCGTGCTTTGGCTGCAGAACATGGCAATCCTATGAGTCGAACAGCTGCAATGGCTATGCTTGGTCAATGCGAGAATGGTGAACTTGAAAAAATCATTGCTGAACAACAACGTGTTATAGCCGCCCTGAGAAATGAAATAAAAGCCATCCAGCTTGAGATTGTTGAAAATGGGCAGATCATTGACGCCAACGGGCGAGCAATCGCCAAAATTGTCGCGATCAATGGCCAGTTGATCATCCGAAAACAGGAGTTGGATACCGAGATTGCGTCTTCGCGTGCTCGGCAGGATGAGTTAGTACGGCAAGCAGAAGCAATTCTTCAGCGATTGGCTACGTCATAACCATCGTTTTACGGCGTTGTTTCCAGACCTCAAGATTGTTATTATATGATCCAGTGGAATTGTTCTGACGGGATCGCTAGGCATGATGCTAACACGTTATTTTTTATGTGCTATTTCTCTTAGTGCATTGATTTCTCCAACTGAGGTAGGCGCTGGAGACAACGTCGGATCGCATAGGATCGAACGAACGACTGATTGCGTGGCGTTCGTCAAAAAGCAGAGAGCTCTTGCGGCAGAAAATGGTGAAGTGATGAGCCGTCGAGATCAGAAGCTCATCCTATTAGATTGTCGAAATGGCGAGCTTGAGGACCATATTGCTAAGCAAGAACGTATTCTATCTGCCCTTGATGAGCAAATCCGACAGCAAAATTTTCGATTGGAAGCGCAAGGTCGTATTATCGATGATCAGGGGCAAGAGCTTGCACGCGTCATTTGGGTGAATCGAAAACTGGTTTTGCGCCGTGAGACTGCCGAGGTGGAGCAAGCCCAGATCTTAGATGAAATTGAAGCGTACCTTGTTGAAAACAGTTTTTGAGAGGAAGAGAATGCCGATTCGAATTTTGAAATGGCAGCGGCAAAGAAACCTTGCGACCAGTTCAGTCGCCGACGCTATTTGCCCATTCCTAACCTCGATGTTGTCAATTATCCAGTAACTGAACAGTATCTGGTCATCGCGATTCACGGCAAAGCGGGGCGTTTTCCAGAAGCAGACCAAGTCATAACCATCGCTTTACGGCGTTGTTTCCAGAACTCAAGATTGGTATTATGTCATGCTGTGTAATTGTTCCGACAGGGTCACTAGAAATGATACTAACACGTTATTTTGTATGTGCTATTTCTCTTTATGCGTTGATTTTTCCAATTGAGGCAGGCGCTGAAGACAACGCCGGTTCTTATCTGATCGAAGGAACCTATAATCTTCAAGCGACCAACTGTGTAGCATTTGTGAAAGACCAACGTTCACTTGCAGCAGAAAACGGGATGGTACTGAGCCGGGCTGAACAGAAGAACCTGCTTCATCAATGTCGGAACAGCGAATTAGAGGCAATCATTGCAGAGCAGGAACATGTTCTGGCAGCACTTGATGAGGAGATCAAAGCCATCCAGCTTGAGATTGATGAAAACGGGCAGATAATTGATGAGAACGGGCGGGCGATCGCCAAAATTGTCGCGATCAATGGCCAGTTGATCATCCGCAAACAGTTGGAAGCAGAGATTGCTGAGACAGAAGCTCGTATTGCCGCTCTGGAGGCTGACACTGAAGCCAAACTCGCTGAAGCCGAACGAATTCTCCAAAGACTAGCCACTCAGTAAAAGACGCTCTCCTTAGCTGTTTTCAATACTCAAGATGATATCATATCCCACTTCTGGGGGAGGAAGGGCCATTGAACATGACGCAAACCCATCTTTTTGTGTGTACCATTTTTGCTTTCTGTCTTGCATTTCCAATTGAGGCAGGCGCTGAAGACAACGCTGGTTCCTATCGGATCGAAGGAACCTACAATCGTCAGGTGACCGACTGTGTGGCATTTGTAAAAGATCAACGAACATTGGCGACTGAAAACGGCGTCGTGATGAGCCGTCGAGATCAAAAGTCAATGTTGCATCAATGTCGAAGTGGTCAGCTCGAAGCCCGAATTGCTGAACAAGAACGTATTCTTGACGCACTTGATGATGAAATCCGGCTGCTTGACTTGAGGCTAGATGAACAAGCCCAAATCCTTGATGAACAAGGCCGAGTTCTGGCGAAAATCATTGCGATCAACGGCCAGCTAATTGTTAGAATACAAGCTTCAAAAGCAAGGATTGCCGCTCTAGATGCTGATAATGCGGCTAAGCTGGCGGAAGTTGACTTAATCCTCGATAGAATTACTCAACACCTCGTCATACATAGCAAAAACTAATAACATATTGAAATATATATAAATTTCTGATAGTATATGTAGAATTTTCTTTGATGAATACAGAAGCTCCCGGCAGTCGTGATGATGGCTCTTCTCTAGCTCAGGGTATACGGGGGGTCGAGAACGGGGCTATTCGTCCAGAAGACATTACAGATCTGACCCCAGACCAGTTGGACGATAAGATTAAAGCCGCCATTACGGAATTCAACAAATCCTTTGATGACTGCGATCCTCAGAAGGTTCGTGAGGCATTTTGTAATGAAGAACCACGCGTAACGAGAGAAACACTGCTCAATGATCTGGATGGCTTGGAACAGCGCGTCATGTCCAAGTTGGAAGCAGAAAGCAGCGTTGAGACAGAGGCGGCTCGAAAAAACCGGTTAGGCCAGTTTGTGGTGACGCATTTTTCCGATGTCTGCCCGCCCGTGCGGAACGAATTGGCGGTGGATGAATGTATCGGGTTTGAAGATCGTAGTCGGGAGATGTGGGAAGATCCAACATTGATACTAACCGATGAAGACGCTCAGGACCCAACACTGCGTAAAACGATCGAAGAAAAAATCTCATTGACTATCGAAGTCGCCGCCAATGAAGAAACGATCACCGAACTGACTGCTGACCGTGATCGGAAAGCTACCACTCGCGATGAAACTGTTGTTGAAAGAGACCGGGTTGCGGAAGAGCGAGAGAGAGTAAATGCTGAACGAACAGCACTTGAGGCGAACGTGGCGTCAGCTGAACGTACATTAACAACTGAAAAATCCCGAGAAGCTGACAAGGAAGCCGACCTCAAAGCCATTGAACAGGCGCAAAGCCAAAAAGGCGCTAAAGGAACTATTGGGGTTCTGAAAATGTTGCTTGAATGCGGTCGTTTGAAATCACCGGAAATGCGAGGTAAAGTCCAGCAAGTTCTGGCGCAATTACAAAGCTTAGCCAACATGGGAAGCACCCCGGAGGCTCAAACTTTTTTCCGGCAAGCTGTTGAGCAGAACAGCGTTAATTTCGTTGGATCGTCACCAAACCAAATTTATGCATCATTGATTTCTCATATTGATGCCGGTCTTGCCTCAGGCGCTATCACGGAAAGTGACGCCAACGCCGCACGGGTGACGTTGGGAGTGTCGCCAAAGACATCAAACGAGCCGTATAAGATCCCGAAGGACTCATCTCAAATGGCTCGTGATCTGCGGGAACGGCGAAACACTGAAAAACAAGTTCCCAAGATTGACCCGGCCACCGGAGAGCCAATGCGTGATGACGACGGAAATATTATCTATGAGACGGTCATTGAAGAAAACAATGACATTATTCCGATTGATCATCCGTCCTTGAATATTTACCTCAAACCAGAACCGGGCAGTGACGCCTATTATGTTCATATTCTCAGCGAGTCTCGATTGCCACTGGTGGAACGAATTGATGCCGACAACTTCGCAATGGGTGGCATGAACGAAATCAACTATCTGGTCGCCACAGCAGACATGGAACAGCAGGGTTACACCGATATGTTCGGTTCTCAATTCACCTCAAATGAAGTCCGGCGACACAACTATGAGAATTTCGTGCGGGCAACCGGTATGAATCCGGATTTCGGAAATCTTTGGACGACTGAACATTCCGACCGCATTCGCCAAATGATGCAAATGCTTCATCCAAGGGGCGATCTGGGGCGAGATGACGTTAATCCGCAAAACTGGAAGGTACGAGCAACAGAACTTGGTGTTTACGACCCCGAGGCCGATCAATGGGACTACGATGCTTTGACACTCTGGCGAAATAGCAAGACGTTTGACACGGTCGGAAAGGACGGGGATGCACTCATCCGATCTGGAGAAGCAGCATAGCAACAATTCTGACAAGGCCAGTCTCTCAAATCTAGCAATGAGTAAACACAGCAACCGGCTTCACGAGCTCCTGAACAGAAACCTCTTTCTTGGTAACGAAACCAAGCGACAATTGCTTGAAGCCGATGAAAACACTATCACCGGCATTCTGCCGGAGCTAGAGGCAATGGACGCTGAGCAAACCCGAGTTTTCAAGGGAGCAGTCCAGCGTAATCCGGACTTCTTTGATGATTGGAGCGAGGCCATAGAGCGCGGTCAGGCAACATAGTTTGATTTGCTATCGCTTGCGGATCAGGTACTGTTCACGTGACTAATCCCCCTTCTATGGCCAATTTCAAACCCAAGGTATATTTCTCGGAAAACAGAGCTCTTGTCATTGATCTGTTGGGCGATGGCAATGCGATCGCCATTGATCATACCATGCCCGCCATTCTGCGGGCCGAAGCTTTTGACCGTGAGGCCTTTGAGCAATTCTGGCAGTTTGTTTTCCCACTATGGCTGGTAGACGACCAGTATTCTGTGAAAACAAAGCGGGGAACGAGAGCCAATCCTGTCTTCGTTCAATGGTCGGATCACATCCAACTTGTGCATTTTGGCCTGGTCAAGGATGGGAAAGTAGACGAAAATCGACTTTGGTTCATCCTCAAAGTCATAGGTCGCTATTGGAACTACAAACCCAAACCTGGCCTGCTTTTTGAAGCATACAAGTCGAAGGTATCCGATAAGTCCGTTGAGGAGCTATTGGCCAAACTTGCTGACAAAGAAGCACGTGTATTTGATCTGGGTCGCTTGCCAGAAATGAAGGAGGAGGCACATCAGAAATTCATGAGGGCAACAAACACCTCACGAAGATTCAGGCGTAAGAATAAGAGGAAAAAGCGCTAATCATCAGCCTGGCTAGCAGGCTGGCTATAACCGCTAATTGAACACGATCGGCTTCAATTGATCATCGGTCTCCAGTGTCAGGGCTGAGGGCCACAGGGCCGTTTTGGCGAAAATGTGGTTTTCGGTGTGTAGCAGCTTGTCCGGTTCAGCCTCGAAGACTAAGATTGCGCAAGGAATTCTTATTGGAGTTTTACGTTGCGAGAATTGGTATTCGGAATGATCAGTCTGACGCTCCTTTGCAGCCCCCTGGCGGCAGAAGATCAGGCGGTGGTGCTATCGGATGACGAGATCACCAAGGTGATGCAGGAAACCGGCTTTCTGATTCAGAACGATCACGATGCGCTGTTTGTTTTTGAGCCAAACGGTGCCGACGCGTTTGACGTGACCGCGAGAATGTTGGGGGCTGAAGGCGGCAAGTGTGAATCGTTTACCCATCCAAACCGTGGTTTCGAGGCCACCAGATGCATCGTAGATGGCCACGCCCTCGACACGGCTTTTTTTGGTGCCCTTGTGGCGGGCGGCGTTACATTTGGAGACTTGATGGAAGAGCTTGGCCTTTCAATCTCGGCAGAGCCATCGCCTGTGGATCAAAACGTGGAAGTGACACCCATATTGTTCCCCTGGAACCCTGAGCTGAATTCAGAGTTCATCGCGAACAAAGCGGCCATCGCGCGGGCCTGCTATCTGTGGGAGGGCGATCGGGGAACGCAGTTGCCGCCGTTGAAGCGTGCGGATTGCGGCAACGCCAAGGATGACGCAGCAGTTGTTGAAGCCAAGCTTGACGGTGAGGCCAGGATTTTGGCAGCTCGGTTTGAAGCCGAAGCAGCGAAGACCGAAGCGAAGGCCGAAGCCGAGGCAGCGCTTGCAGAGGCAATGAGAAAAAATGAGTTTATTCGAGAACTATTGACCATCGCTGAACAGTAATAGTTCTGTCAGAAACCAAAGTTTTATCTACACAGCGCCTTTGCCATCAATATTTGATCCAGAGCTCGCTTTGAATCTTGATCAGGTCGCCACTTGCATGCCTGGTTGATATCGAGCGCCGCTGCATCCAATGCACTTGCGATGACATCAATACCTTCAACCGGCATGGCGACGGTACGGTGTTCAAAAATAGGTTCGCCATCATAATCTCGATCAGCTTCATAATGTTCAACCGCTTCTTCAATGCTTCCCTCAAATTTGGGGATCACATCGTCAACACGGGCGGCATAGTCATGCACGACAACCTGAAGAGCGTTTTCTGCAAAACTGACCTCGCAGTGAAACGACCGATCGCTGTGGCGAGCAGCTTCGTGGGTCAAATAGACCGAACCCGGCGATTGCTTCATCTGCGCTACCGTTGCCGCAGCGAAATCCCCTGCCTCGAAGTGCGGTAACAACCAGGCTTTATCAACGGCAGCTCTGATATCTTTGATCACGCCATGCGGCCCGTTGGGGTAGCCGTCGTGATGTCGATAGATATCAAAGCTGTCATGTTTGTCAGAAATCGTAAGCGTTGCTCTTGTACTCATTATTGTTGGGTTTGGTTCTTGAAAATGATCACCTCACAGCATGTGCCTGTCAGTATTCCTCGGGCAGAAGGACAGTCATGATCCTTGTGGTCACTTCGGGGTCACTTGGATCAGGTGAGCCATATTCAAGGTTTCGGTCATAGGCGTCGATTTTGAACCAAACAGCCTGGCCATCAATTTCGACGCTTCCGAATTCCCTGGTGCCGTAAGGATCATTGTCCTCAGTAAAATCATCAAAGGTCTGGATTGCCTGAATGGCTCTGTTGGCCACCTCAACCGGCAAAGCCTGGAAGCCCCGGGTCAAAAGGATCTGTCCCCCAATGAATGTTTGCCGAAATTGATCGTTGAGATCACGGACACGTTGATCTGCTTCATTCAGTCTCTCATGGTCATCGTAGTTGTCACACGTTTCAGGCATCTTGGATGGGATTAAGTGCACGTAGCATAACCCTGAGCGATTTGATGGTCGAACTTTGCACAGAGATTGAGTTTGCAGTGCTCCTGAAGGCTTTGTGACCAGCCCAGAACCGCGTGACCTTGTCCGATCGCCAGCGCCTTTCAACGGTTTGCCGCTTGAGCGTTTGCCCGCTTTGATAGGCGCTTTAGCTGCGATCGGGGGTGCAAGCGGTGTCTTGTCTCTTAATCACAAATCTCATGACAACCTTTGCTACTCGGCCTCGTCCAAATTCCCGACCGCAGTCAAACATTCGTTCTGGTCGTGCCCCATTTGAATTCTATCCAACCCCGCCAGAAGCTGTTCGGGCTCTGCTTTCCGTAGAAACATTTGACGGTGACATCTGGGAACCAGCTTGCGGCGACGGCGCAATCTCCAAAGAACTGATCAAAGCAGGACACAATGTAACATCCACAGATCTGATTGACCGGGGTTTCGGTCAGGGCCGGTCAGATTTTCTTAAATCCACCCAACCTCTGGCGAAAAACATCATTACCAATCCCCCGTACGGTACACACGGCCTGGGCGATGCATTTGTCCGAAAGGCATTGATCCACTGCCAAAAGACCGGCGGGTCCGTGGCAATGCTGCTCAATCTTCGCTCTCTATGCAATCCGGATCGCACCCCGAAATTCTGTAAAACACCACCTGCTGCCATCTATGCCTTGGATGAACTGATCTGCTGGCCTGAGGGTAAGCCGACATCTTCATCAGCCCGCATTGCCAAGCAGCAATATTACTGGGCTGTCTGGAAACCGGGCCATCAGGGTGCGCCAAGATTATGGTGGCTCTCTACCAAACGCTTCAAAGACCAGTAATGCACTGGTCTTGTTCTCTTTTTCTTATAATCTCAATCACGATGACAAACACACTCACCGATTCCGAAAAAAAAATACAATCTCTTCAATCAAGCCTACTCTATCTCAAAGCCTGGAATGACAAATGTCTCCCACTGCGTTTCGTTGCATGGATTGCTTATGGTTCCGAAGATCCAATGCTGACCCTGAAACAGCTTTCGAGACGTTCCCATGCTTCGCTGCCTGAAAATAGCCGAGACTGTATTCGCGAGATGGCGAAAACACTGCTCCGCGAGCTTCATGAGATAGAGTGATAGGCGTCCATGCGCTTTGGTAGCGCCCTATCTTCTAATTCAAATCGGGAAGATTGAGAAAATAGCGCGTATAACGCTTTTCGCCAGTCTTGGTCAGAGCGCCTTTATCCACCAAGTCAGCGAGGTCCCTCGACGCTGTTGGGATGGTCGTTCCGGTGATTTGACGATAGTTCGCGGAACTCAGCCCACCCTGAAAGCCTTTTGGTTCGGCACGAAAAAGGCGAAGGAGCGCTTTTTCCTGACGAGCATTGAGCTTGCCTTTCAGTCGATCAAACATCCGAGTTTGTTCAATTAACCGGATCAGCTTGAGCTCACTATATTGCTGTGCGTCCAGCACCAATTCTCCGAACCTGACAAGAAAGTCTGTTATCTCCAGGCTGTGATTGGCGTCATGTAGGGCGTTGTAATAGCGCTTCCGATCTTTTGAAATTGTTTGGCTAAGAGCGATCAGGCTGGGTTGATCAAGGCTCTGGGCTAAAGATTTCTCCGCCAGAGCGCGCCCAACCCTGCCATTTCCATCCTCAAACGGATGAACACATACAAAATAGAAATGCGCGATCCCGGCCCGCGTCAGAGCTGGAAGATCGTCACTTCCATTGAACCACACTACGAAGGCCTGCATTTCAGCATTCATCTGATCCGATGGCGGAGCTTCATAGTGGATTTTGGGGTCGTGTATTGCCCCTGAGACTATCTGCATGGGTTCGCTGTGGCTTCTCCATTCACCAATGTGATCAACATCGCGACGACCATTCATGATCATGCGGTGCCATTCGAAAAGGGTGTCGCTGGACAAGGTATCAGCATAGGTCTGGTAGAGACTGACCATCATCTCGGCGATCCCTGCCTCTGCCGGTCCAGATCTGCGCGCGTCAGTCTTCAGGCCAAACTGACGGCGAACAGATGATTGAACGGAGTCCCGGTTGAGAATCTCCCCTTCAATGGCCGATGTCTCCAGTGCTTCACCGGTCAACCAGTCCACCTGCAATTCCAGCCGGTCAGACTCGGCCAGATGTCGCCATGTTCCGGCAAGCCTCCCTGAGCCTTGCAGAAAACGAGCCTCCAGCGGGGCCAACGCTTGAGCGTCCCACGTAAAATTCGGCCAATCCGGTAAGGTCCAAAGCCAGGTCATGATCAATAGGATGAGTTTCTATTGATCATATTTTAGTACTTTGATGATTAATAGCAAGCCGTTTTATCGCTCACCGCCGTTCTTCGTGCCGAAGCAATCTCACGCGGCCTGTAGACGATTAGGCGTTTTGGAACTCTGAGATTTGGGAGGTGAGAAATCTCGCTGATCTTTGAGACTACCGCTCGCGGGTGTCGGTCAACGGTTTGCCGCTGGCGCGTTTGCCCGTTTTGACATCCACCCTGAGGCGACCGGTGACGTCTCAGATGCTCAATATTTTCTAATCCCAAACCATCATGAGCAACACCAATAACCGGCCTCGCTACTTCGCCCATATCAAATCTGGCAAGCCAGACAAACCGATCTGGATTCGTGTCGGTGCGGCTTTCGAGAATGACAAAGGCGCTTTGAACCTTGTGCTTGACGCCAACCCGATTGACGGACGCATCTGGCTATTTCCTCCGAAAAGTGACGGACAATCGTCATCTGATGAGCCCTTCACGGCTTAACCATTTTCCGCCCGGTCTGCTCTGGCCGGGCATAATTCCTAACAAATCAAATTGACATGACTGAAACAGACAAACCGACCGCCGAGATAGAGGCGACCAACAGCCTACATCCAGTGATAATCACGTCCCTTTCGGCGGCTGACTTAGAATGCGACGGCTACGATATCTCGGAGCTGGCGCAAGATGATCTCAAGAGAATCGCATCCAACATGCACGATGCTTACCTAGATCAGCGATTTTGGCCGGATCTTATGTACTTTGCTGACGAATTTGGCCTGAAACGACTTTGAACGCCCAACAGTAATGCCGGTCCAAACAACGCGGCAATTTCCAGCGTTAGCGCCAGAAAGACTGGCATGAGCCATTCTGTGTCATAACCATGCAAGCCAAAGGCCTGAAGCGTTTTGACTGTACGGCTGGCAAAGGTCGAAGCGGGGCGACTAGTCTCCAGTTTGCTCAGTTGGCCTCGCACTTCCTTGATCCGCACTTCCAAATCTTGGGCTTCTTCCTTCAACTTTTCAGCAATCACACCGCAACCGCCACGGTCACATTCTCGCACGTGTTGTGCCCAAGTCTGTGACGCACGTGATTCCAGCCGCTCAAGTTCAGCTTGCAACCTGACCAATTGCCGTTGCCGTACCGATTGATCTATCTGCGTTTCGGTTCCCAGAATCAGTGCGGAAGAGATAACCGACATGCTGGATATGACCGACGCTGGAGCCAGCCCAAGGGCAATAAACAGCGCCAGAATCCGGGCTGGTCGTGATGCTCTGATTGACCTGCTCAAAGCAAGCGCCATCAGCATAGGTCGCAGACCATCCAGTCCCATGAACCCGATGGTAAATGCCAAACGGAACGTCGAGTCTTCGGTCAAGTTCCAAGCGAACCCAGCATTGATGATCATCAATGCTCCAACAAGGCACGCCGACACCAACCACGCAGCGATCATTGCCAACCAACTTTTGTCTGCAACTCTCTCCACCAGCTCTTCATTGGGCAAAGAAACAGAGCTATCCGTATCAAGCAGCGGTATTTGGCAAGGAGCGGGTTCCTGCGTTGACGTCTTTTGCCAGCATTTTTGATCCCGAGAGTAAGAAATCACACCCTGCCGTTTGAGATGCTGCAAGATCGGTCGTGCTGCCTCGTTTAGCATCAAGTCTGGCCAGGGCTGTTTTGTCATCTGGCACAATAGGTCATCACGAGAAAAAGTATCAGAGAGATCGGCCAAGATCATACGCAACCAGGTGTCACCAACCGAAACGCCCTTTATGGTGAGGGAGAGGTTTTTCATTCTGCCCTCCCTCAAATCCGACCCCGGCGGCGAAGCCAGGTGATCTGTTTATTGTTGAGTTCTGCGAGATCTGTAATCGTCTCTGGAATTTTGACGATCCCGTTCACCGTTCGTCCGAGCGGGGCGCTCCAATCGAACACCTTCCCCTCCAGATCAACCTCACGCAGTGTTTCTTGGGCTTTCAATGCTCCACGGTGGCCAGCTTCGTCCCGATCAAACAGAATCATCACAGCCGTCACACCACAGTGATTGGCAAATTCCTTCAGTTTTAAGGCTTGAGCCTGTGACAATGATGCCCCGAAACTGCCGACAACATTCCGCAGTCCCGCATCAAAGGCACGGGCCACATCAAACGGACCTTCGGTCAGCGTAATATGACCACATTCACGGGTTTGCGCTTCAGCATCCTCATGCAGCCACAGGATTTCTTGGGCGTACAATTCCTCTGACTTATGAAACCCTTCGTAGAAAAGATATTTGGGTTCTTGGCCGTCTTTTGCGGCGCGGCCAACATGAGACAGTATCACCCGTGTGAGTTCACCTTCTGATTTGGGTGTGACTCGTGCATCCGCCACCTGAAACACGATCCGGCCTTTCAATGGCGATCGGCCTTGCGGGAGATAGCCGATGCCTAACAGAGCGCATGTTTCTTCACTGACGCCACGCTCTTCCAGCATTTCATGAGAGGTGCAGAGCTTGATCAAGTCCTGGCGAATGGGCTTGTTTTCAACGGTTTCCGTTTGTGACGGCTGTGATGACGCTGGTTCAATCGTTTGACGCACTCGTGATCGGGTTTTGTGGTGAGCAGCCTTAGTTGGCGATCGCTCAGCAGTGCATGACGCCCAGCCTCGATCCAGGAGAAAGTGCCCAGCTTCAAAGCAATTGCACCCTTCGAGCTTCTGGACGAGCTCAATTGCGCCACCACCTTCACCAATCGAAAAGTCATACCAGAGGCCACCCGGCCCCATGTGAAAGCTCGGCGTCTTTTCTTCGTGGAATGGGGATAAAGCCCACCAGTCGTGATCCTTACTCTTGCCCTCAGCCTTACGTAGGCCCAGACCGGCAAACAGAGCTTGCCAATCAACCGAGGCTCGGATTTCATCCAGATGCGCCGGTGTCAAACGAACGTGGTTTGTATCGATGTGTTTCATGGAAAAGTTTGTGCAGAACATGCTCCCGTTTCGACAGGGACAGAGTTCCGTCAGTCAGCACGCTTCGATGGCTGCGGAGATCATCGAAATGTGTCCTTCAAGCGTAGCTCAGTTGATCCAGTTGCCAAGATTTTCGCGGCTTTGTGCAATGGTAAAAGCCATCCAACCGGATCGGCGGGCAGAGCCCAAATGACGTCGCTGCGTTGACCGGCAAAGCCGAGTTTTTCCTCATAGCGGACGCAGAGTGAACGGCATGGCCGAAAGGGGCGCACTGCGCCCGCAAGTTTGCATGATCGCACAAACACGGGCAAAGCCCGAGTCTGACGACATGCAACTTGCCAAAGGGGTGCCCTTGGAACCCCTCAAAACGCGACATCTACTGAAAAGACTAGACATAAACGAATGGGCATTGCGTTTGGTAGCTTTTAATATCACGTTAAAACGAACATCTCTTAATTGAAGCCAGCACGCAATACACGTATTGATGATTCCATAATTTTCCGCTATTTTCCCAGATGCTATCGGTTCGAGAGAATGGAAGAACGATGGATTCTGACATTATGACGATGAAAGAGGTCGCCGAGTACCTCAAAATCAATGAAAAAACGGCTTACCGTCTGGCGTCTGAGGGAAAGCTGCCAGGATTTAAGGTAGGAGGATCGTGGCGTTTTCGGAAGCAAGACATTGATAAATGGATAGAAGAACAGCGAGGCGACACGGATGCATAGCACTTTTTTCGAAGAGCCGATCCTGAACTCTCCATATGAAGAACCCAGTCGCCATCACGCTTTGGATGATGAAGGGCAACCGACCGAACTGCCACCAATCGATGGGCGTCGTCCTTCTGCCCACATTTCTCCCGTGCCAAAGCCACGAAAACGCCGATCTAAGAAAACCGAAGAGGAGCAACAGTCCCTGGGGCTATATGTAGCGGACGGGATTTCCTCTGAAGATCAAGAGTACAACCCAACGCCTATCATCAATGATATACGGTTGCAGTTAAAACTCTGGCGTTCGATACCAAATTCGCAAGACTGGGGTGTGACACCGGCAACGGCACGACTGCTGCAGCATTGGCGCAGTCACGAGTTCCAGGGTATCAAACCGTTTTTCTGCCAGGTCGAAGCGGTGGAAACAATTATCTGGCTCACCGAAGTCGCCAAGAAAAACAAATCTTACAAACGGATTTGGGCGCACCTAGAAAACGGTAATGCGGGGGCGAACCCCAATCTTATGCGTCTGGCCATGAAAATGGCAACAGGTGCGGGCAAGACAACTGTCATGGCCATGATCATTGCTTGGCAGACGATCAATGCAGTGCGCTCACCAACCAGCAAGTTGTATACCCGTGGTTTTCTGATCGTCGCACCTGGCATCACAATTAAGGATAGGCTTCGCGTGCTCCAGCCGAGCGATCCAGATAGCTATTACGAAAGCCGTGAGCTCGTTCCTGCCGATATGCTACCCGATTTGGGAAAAGCAAAAATCGTCATCACCAACTATCATGCGTTCCAGCTTCGCGAACTCCTGGAGGCGAATAAGACGACCCGCTCTCTTTTGCAAGGACGGCATGCTCCCATTCAAAGCAAAGAGACAGAAGGTCAGATGGTACGGCGGGTTGCCGATGAGCTAATGGGCATCAAGAACATCGTTGTGATCAACGACGAAGCCCATCATTGCTATCGTGAGAAGCCCGAAAGCGAAGAAGAAAAATTAACAGGCGATGAAAGAAAAGAGGCCGAAGAAAACAACAAGGCCGCCCGTCTTTGGATCAATGGTATTGAAGCCTTCAAAAGAAAGCTGGGCGTTGGGGCTGTTTATGACCTTTCCGCCACACCGTTCTTTTTGGCCGGATCCGGGTGGGCTGAAGGCACACTCTTCCCCTGGACTGTCAGCGATTTTTCTCTTATGGACGCTATTGAATGCGGGATTGTCAAACTGCCTCGTATCCCAGTGGATGATAACATTCCCGGCGAAGAAATGCCTATCTTCCGTAATCTTTGGGATCATATCGGTAAGAAAATGCCGAAGAAGGGCGGGCTGACGGTCAATCCGCGAACCGCACTTCCTGACCCCCTCCAGACGGCTTTGCAGTCGCTTTACGGCCACTATGAAAAGGTCAACACTGAATGGGATAAAGCGGGCATTGATGTGCCACCGGTCTTTATCGTCGTTTGCAATAATACGACCACTTCCAAACTGGTTTATGAGTGGATTTCAGGCTGGCAACGCCCAAACGAAGACGATGAACTGGTGACGCAACACCGGGGGCATCTGTCTTTATTCAGCAATTTTGACCAATATGACGAGCCGCTGGCAAAGCCAAATACACTGCTCATTGATAGCCAACAGATCGAGAGCGGTGAATTGGACAAGAACTTCCGAGCGATGGCCGCGTCGGAAATTGAGACTTTCAAACGCGAGCGCAAACAACGCGGTGAGCATGGAGATATTTCAGATGCCGAGTTGCTACGCGAAGTAATGAACACTGTCGGCAAGAAAGATCGTTTGGGTGAGCAAATCCGTTGCGTTGTATCCGTCTCCATGCTGACGGAAGGTTGGGATACAAACACCGTTACGCATATTCTCGGTGTAAGAGCTTTTGGCACCCAGCTTCTGTGTGAACAGGTCGTTGGCAGGGGCTTGCGTCGTTTGAGCTATGAGTTGAATGCGGACGGTCTGTTTGATAGCGAATATGCTGACATTTTGGGCATCCCGTTCAACTTCACCGCCAAGCCGGTAGTTGCTCCTCCAAAAGCGCCGAAGAAAACAATCCATGTTAAAGCGCTGAGAGAGCGTGAGGCACTGGAAATAAGGTTCCCGCGTGTCATCGGCTATCGCGTCGATTTGCCGGAGGAACGACTGAAGGCCGAATTCACCGACGAGTCATCCTATGTCATCGATCATGAAAAGGTCGGCGCCAGTCAGACCGATATGTCCGGAATTGTCGGAGAAGGCCATACGCTGTCACTGAGAGAAGCACAAAACCTGCGCCCCAGTACTATAGCTATGAACCTTGCGAAAGAAGTTTTGAATAGGCATTTCCTCGATCAGGATGGTGAGCCTAAATACCATTTATTTGGCCAAATCAAAACCATCTGCCGTCGGTGGATTGATGAGGGTTATCTGAGGTGCCCAGGGGATACAGAACCCTGGATGCTAAGCTTCTATCCCGAAATCGCAGCACAAGCATGTGAGAAAATCGTCATGGCTATTGTTCGGGCTGGTGATGGAAACCACAAGGTTAAAGCGGTCATTGATCCCTATAATCCGGAAGGCTCTACCCGGCATGTCAGCTTTTCTACGACTAAGGATGTTCGTGAGACGGACCCGCGATGCTGCCATGTGAACTATGTTGTGAGCGACAGCGACTGGGAAGCAGAGTTTGCCCGTGTCGCCGAGAAGCATGATCGCGTTTTGGCTTATGTGAAGAACCAGGGCTTGGGCTTTGCGGTCCCCTATAAGGATGGCGATGTCGCCCGCGAATACTACCCCGACTTCATCGTCCAAGTGGATGACGGAAATGGCCCTGAAAATCCTTTAAGCATCATTGTCGAGATCAAGGGTTTCAAAAATGAGCAGGTGAAGCTCAAAAAAGAAACCATGACTGAGAAATGGGTGCCCGGCGTAAACGCTTTAGGTAGCTATGGCCGTTGGGTGTTCGATCAGTTTGATAGTGTTTTCGAAATCGATCAGGAATTTCGCGAGCTGATTGAACGGGCATTCGCGACGTCAAATGGGAAGGAAGTCGCATGACGCAAATTGCCGACCTCACAAGATTGGGAGATGAGTTTGTTTTTCATTTCGGTGGAGAGCTCCATCGGATCAATGCTGAGACATTTGCCAATTCTCTGTTGGAACTTTCCGGTGCACTAAAAGAAGTAAATCGCATCGTAAATCCTGAGTTCGAGGTCGAGGTCTATATTGATGCGCTTGGCGAGGGCTCCTTCCGTGCAAGAATTAAGACACTTACAAAGAAGGCTGCACCTCTTCTCGATGGCGTTCCCAAAGCCTTGCTTGTCAGCCTACTAGCCGCATTCATCTACGAGAAGATTTTTGCAGAAAAAGCTGAGGTCAACATTATCGTCAACGACGATTCCTATATCGTTGAAGCAGGAGATCAAAGGGTAGTGCTTCCTAAGGAGGCGGAAGAGCCAAAGAGGAAGATCGCAAAGAACCCCGAAATTGAAAAACGCATTTCTAGAGCCTTCAAAATCCTGGAAGCTGATCAGGAAATCAAAAATTTTGGAATTACGGAAAACTTGGAGGACGAGGAGCCCTTGATTGAGTTTCCACGTTCAGATTTTCCTCGCTTGTCAGAAGTTAGAGAGATTATCGTCACAGAGGAAGAGCGCCGCCGACAGAAGGAAGAGCAGGCTAGCTTGCTTATCATCCGCGCGATTTTCGAGCGGGGTATGAGGAAGTGGCAATTCGTGTGGCGTGACGGGATCAAGATTTCAGCCCCAATCCTTGACGAGACCTTTTACGACAAACTCGTCAGCCATGAGTACGTCATTGGTACTGGAGATACGCTTCAGGTGATTTTGAGAATTCATCAGTATAAAGACGAAATGAGCGGCGCTTGGATCAACGAAAACTATGAGGTTCTCGAAGTTCTTGGTCATACGCCGGGACTGCATCAACATGCAATTTTTGGAAATGGGGGTCCTGGCAATGGCAAGAAGAACGTCTAAAAAAGGCCCAAAGCAGGTTGAAGCGCTCAAACACGATGCGGCAAGCAGGAAAAATATTCCAACTGCCGAGCATGCGTCTATCGCCGAACGGATGGAAGAAATCAATCCGTTCGAGCCGGTTACCTATGAACGTGCCACGCCTCTAGCAGAGGGCGAGACACGAGATCGGGATGGAGATTTGGACCCGCAGATTATTTGGCAGGGAACTGAACTTCGGCTGACTTCCGAGCAAATCGAAACGCTGAAAGCGGGCGGCAAGGTGGAGCTTGGCGAGGCACAACTGGTTTGGCGCGGTAAGGATCGGCAGGATTGGTCTGATCTGGTGGTGCAGGCTCCGCCCATCTATGTGCAGGAAAAGATCCATCCCAAGCACATCATCGAAGATCTGAAGAGACAGACAAAAGAACGTCGGGATGCAGAAACTGATGCGCCGAACATGTTCGACATGTTTGGTGATTTCAACGGACTAGACCCGGAAGCCAAGACCGAGTTTTACCAACACGACCAGCATTGGCAAAACCGCATGATCTTGGGCGACAGCTTGCAGGTCATGGCAAGTTTGGCCGAACGGGAGAATCTACGCGGCAAAGTCCAATGCATCTATTTCGATCCACCCTATGGCATCAAGTTTAATTCCAACTGGCAGGTCTCAACGCGCAGTCGCGTTGTGAAGGACGGCAAGCTGGATCAAATCACACGTGAGCCGGAACAGGTCAAAGCCTTTCGTGATACGTGGAAAGACGGCATTCATTCCTATCTCACCTATCTCCGCGATCGTCTAACCGCCATGCGCGATTTGTTGACGGAAAGCGGCAGCATCTTTGTTCAAATTGGCGATGAGAATGTGCACCGGGTCCGCGCATTGATGGATGAAGTGTTTGGCGAAGAGAATAGCATTACGGAGATACTGGTAAAGAAGAAAGGCGGGCAAAAAGGTCGATTTTTGGACCCGGTAAATGACTTCATCCTTTGGTATGGGAAAGATAAGACCATTACGAAGTCACACCAGCTCTATACAGCTTTTGATGACGATTCTGAAATTGCGCGTGATTTCAGGTTGGTTGATCTTGGTAGGGCTAGCTACAGCTCAATTATAAAATTAGGTAAGGAACGTGACAAGGGAAGCTTTTATAGAGTTAAACCACTGCAAATTCAGGAAGATTTTACTGGGGCAAAACTATTCAAATCCGAGAACTTTACGGGAGGTAAACCTGGGAAATCGCAAGCACAGAAGTTCAATTTCTGTGGACGAGAATTTGATCCGGGTCTTGTAAAAGGTCTCGGATGGAAGCACTCAACGTTTGTTGAAGATGGTATTCTAAGCGGCATGCAACGATTGGCCATCGCAGGAAGGGTTTACATTGGTAGAGATCAAATTGGCTACGTTAGGTATTTCAATGATTTTGGAATGCAGCCGATATCAAACTGGTGGGATGGATTCGGCGGTGCGTCAAACCCAGTCTATGTTGTCCAGACAAACACGGAAATAATAAAGCGATGCATATTGCTCGCAACAAGTCCTGGTGATTTGGTGCTCGATCCAACTTGCGGTTCTGGTTCAACTGCTTATGCGGCGGAACAATGGGGGCGACGTTGGATTACAATTGACACAAGTCGTGTCGCACTAGCCTTGACCAGGACCCGCCTCATGAGTGCTCGTTTCCCCTATTACCTTCTTGCCGATAGCGAAGAAGGATTAGAGAAAGAAAGCCAAATTTCGGGCGCTCTACAATCAAAGCAATCAATTCTAAACGATTTGCGACAAGGATTTGTTCTTGAGCGCAAGAACTACATCACGTCAACGGTTATCGCCAACAATGCCGAAATCGATGTGATCTGGGAAAAGTGGCAAGAAGCTCTAGAGCCGCTCCGCAAAGAACTTAACGACATTCTAGATAAAGATTGGCAGGAATGGGAAGTCCCGCGCGAAGCGGATGCAAGTTGGTCCGACAATATTGCAGCTGTCCATGCCCGTTGGTGGGAAGCCCGCATAGCACGCCAGAAAGAAATCGACAAATCCATCGCGCAGAAGGCAGATGTGGAGTATCTCCATGACCGACCTTATGAGGATACGTCCAAGGTCCGCGTTGCTGGCCCATTTACGGTCGAGAATCTTTCTCCGCATCGCGTGATATCCGCTGACGATTATGAGTTGATTGATGATTTGAACGCGCTGGACGGCAAGCGTGCCCGCACTGATGCACCCGCGCAGGATTTTGCCGCGATGGTGCTGGAGAACCTGAAATCTGCTGGTGTCCATCAATCCGACAAGAAAGATCGGATCAATTTCACGGCAATGGAAGGCTGGCCAGGCGAATACATCGCCGCCACAGGCATCTATGAGCAGAATGAACAGTCAAAAAAAGCGGCTATCTTTATCGGTCCGGAATTCGGTTCAATTACTCGCTCCGACCTGATGGCCGCTGCGCGCGAGGCCAACGATGCCCGTTTCGACGTGTTGATTGCTTGTGGCTTCAACTTCGATGCCCATTCCTCTGAAGTGAACAAGCTGGGACCGCTACCGATCCTAAAAGCCAAGATGAATCCCGATCTTCATATGGCGGATGACCTAAAGAATACGGGTGCGGGCAATCTGTTCGTCGTGTTTGGAGAACCCGATGTTGAATGGGATTTCAATGAGGACGGCGATATCGTGGTTGAAGTACTGGGCATTGACGTATTTGACCCCAAAACGGACGAAATCCGAGCTTCAGGTAAGAACGATATCGCTGCCTGGTTCATTGACACTGACTATAACGAAGAAAGCTTCTTTGTCCGCCACGCCTATTTCCTTGGTGCGAACGATCCTTACAAGCAGCTTAAAACCAGCCTGAAAGCGGAGATTGACAGGCAAGCCTGGGAAACGCTCTATCGCGACACATCCCGCCCCTTCGAACGTCCTTCAACCGGTCGCTTCGCAGTCAAGGTTATCAACCACTTCGGCGATGAAGTGATGAAAGTTTTCGGGGTTTAGGAGGTACTATGAATTTTCTTATCTCTGATACATTTCAGGCGGCCCTGGCAAAGCTTGCGAACGATGAGCAAAAAGCGGTTAAGCTGACCGTCTTCGATTTGCAACAGGACCCATCAAATCCGGGTTTCAAATTTCACCGCATCGACAAGTCAAAAGACCCGAATTTCTGGTCTGTGCGAGTGAACCGCGACATCCGTCTTATTATCCATAAAACTCAATCCAGTTTTCTGATTGCCTATGTCGATCACCACGACGATGCCTATAAATGGGCAGAACGCAGACGAATTGACACGCATCCGCGCACTGGAGCGGCTCAAATTGTTGAAGTGCGCGAACGCATCGAAGAAATTGAGACCCCTCAGCAGCATTATCTCCCAGATATCGAACCAGAAGACGATATCGTTTACGAAGAATCCCCCGCATCGCCGTTCTTCGAACTTGATGAGGAAGCGCTTCTCGATATAGGGGTGCCGCAAGACTGGCTCGGAGATGTGCGACAGGCAAACGAGGATCAGTTTCTTGAACTCGCCGATCACATACCCGCCGAAGCGGCCGAAGCGCTTCTGGAATTTGCCGTCACTGGGAAGCTGATCGTACCTTCTAGGCAAGTCCCTGATGACCCATTTGCCCATCCGGACGCCCAGCGGCGTTTCCGCATTATGGAAAATGCGGAAGAATTGGAAAGGGCTCTGAACTATCCTTGGGATAAATGGGCAATCTATCTTCACCCTGATCAACGGCAGCTGGTGACGCGCAACTATGCTGGTCCCACCCGTATCTCAGGCTCAGCAGGAACAGGAAAAACAGTCGTTGCTCTTCACAGAGCTGCACACATTTTACGACAGAAAGCAGATGCAAAACTTCTGCTAACGACCTTTTCCAGCCCGCTTTCCAATGCACTGGAACACAAGCTAAAGCTATTGATGGACAACGATAAATATCTTGACCATCGGGTTTCAGTAAGACCCTTCGATGGTGTCGCAAAAGAGCTTTTTACGCTGATAAACGGGCATGACCCCAAATTGGCGAGCCTGGAACATGTTAGTGAAGCCATTATGAAGGCGTCAAACGAATTGGGGCTTTCAGGTTTCACAGATCGTTTTTTGATGTCTGAATGGCGTTATGTCATCGACGCCTGGCAAATTGACAGCCTTGAAGCCTATGCCAATGTGCCACGACTTGGGCGGAAAAACAGATTGGGAAGCAAACAACGGGAACGACTCTGGCCTGTGTTTGGTCGTGCCCGAGAGATTCTACGCAGCCAATTGCGATACACACCCGCAACAGTGTTTGGTGAAGTCGCTGCCTATTACAAGAACCGGGATGCTAAACCATTCTCTCACATCATCGTGGACGAAGCCCAGGATTTGGGTGTTCCCGAACTCAAAATGATTTCGGCTATCGCTCCTGACGATCCTGAGGCACTATTTTTCGCGGGCGACTTAGGCCAGCGCATCTTTCAGGAACCATTTTCTTGGCTCGGTCTAGGAATCGATATTCGCGGAAGATCGCATACGCTGAAAGTCAATTATCGAACATCTCATCAAATTCGGCAGGCCGCCGATAAACTATTGCCGCAGATTGTGCGGGACGTGGACGGAATTGAAGAAGATCGGCGTGGCACCGTATCGGTTTTCAATGGGCCCAAACCCGATATACTTATCCATGCATCGGAAGAGGACGAGGTAAAAGCCATCGGCGCTACGATCTTACAGGCGATCGATGAAGGTATTCTACCAGAGGATATTGGCGTTTTTGTCCGTTCTGATAACGAACTGGTGCGCGCTCGTATGGCTGTGAGAGAGGCCAGCCAAACACAGTTGGAGTTATCAAACCGAGTTGAAAATCGTACAGGGCGTATCGCCATAGGCTCCATGCACTTGGCAAAGGGGCTTGAGTTCCGACGTGTCATTGTCATGGCCTGCGACGATGAAGTCCTACCTGATCAAGATCGCATTGATATGGTTGCTGATGAGGTGGAACTGGATGAAGTCTATGACACCGAGCGCCATCTATTTTATGTCGCCTGTACGCGCGCGAGGGAAAAACTGATTGTCTCCGGCATTAAACCAGCATCCGAGTTTTTTGCAGATTTGAAAGAACCATAGTCTGTCAATCTAAGGCCAATCTCAGTTTTTTGTGAGCTTTGAGTTGGAACGTCCTTCATCTGGGATCAACCGCAAAAGATTGTTTGTTACTACGTTGTTATAGAAGCGATTGACAGAACTCCGTCCCTGTTATTGATCTGATGTCTGCACAAAATTTGCCGAGAACAATCACCTCGGTAAAATTGGTGCAGAAATATGAAAGATCCCCAAGCTGGTATCGGGAAGACGATGTCGCAAGGATTGCGGCTGTCTTCTGATGCTGCCCACCAAAAAGAACTCGCTAAAGAAGCCAATCGGACGCGATATCGTCGTGACTATTGGCAAAAGTGGAACAAGCGCAAAAAGCGCGTTTTCGGCACAATCACGAATGCTGAATTTGCCGACCTGCAAGCCCGTGCCGAGATTTCTGGGCGTTCTGTCTGGGGGCAGGTCTGGGCAGAAGCCTGTGCCTACCGACGTAGTGAACGTGTTCTCACGCTTGATGAGATGGAACAGCAGCGATTGCTTGTCTCAGAACTTCGCCGGATTGGCAACAATGTCAATCAGCTTGCCCGACTGGGGCACATTGAAGCCAGAAAGCACGGCGGGCTGCAAGCTCCCTCTGGCGATCGCATTGGCGCAGAGGCGTTGCGGCAATTCACCCGTCTAGAGAAGCTGATCACTCGATTTGCCGATGGCACGACGATCAGTGTTTCGTTGGCTGGAAACCAGGAGGCGGGGTGCCATGATCATTAAATCCATGGCACGGAAGGCCCCGACATTTGGCCAGCTCATCGGGTACATTGGCCGTGATGCCGAAGATCAGGAACCATTCGCACACAACCTCTATCATGCCGGAATCAATACCGGTTGGGTTGAAGCGCAGTTTCAGGAAAATTACCGCAAGCTGCCCTCCCGGCAGAATGGCAATGCTCTTTATCACGAAATTCTGGCATTGGAGCCGCAACCGCATTTGAGTTCCCAGCAGGTGTCTGAGCGGCTCCGGAATATCGCCCAGGTCTATTGCGATGCGCGAGCACCCGGTCACCTGGTGTGGGGCAAAACCCATCATGATACGAGCTTCCCACATGTGCATCTGATGATCTCATCCAATGCTGTGAACTCAGACCGACGTCGGCGCTTGACAAAGAAGCAGTTTGCAGAAGCGCAACGCGCCACAGAAATCTATGCTCGTGAGCATTTCCCTGAGCTCAATCTGAAGCCGGTTTACGCACGATCCTCCCCCGTCGAAATAGTCAAGAAACCTCGGTCGGAAAGTGAGATGGAACGTCGTACTGGGGAGCCAAGCCGCAAACAGATTGTGGCTGCCATGGTGCGGGACTGTCTGAGCCGATCGAATAGTCCAGAACAGCTGTCGCTTAATCTTCAGGAAAAGGGACTTTGCCTACATCAGCGCGGTCAAAATTGGAGCATAGAAGACCAGCAAAGCACCAAACGATACCGGTTACGGACATTGGGTTTGACCACAGCTTTCGTGAACTGGCGTGATCGCCAGGCCGAAAACAAATCCCCAAAACCGAAGAGGGTCAATCACATCGTCAAAGATCCACGCCGCGCTGAGCTCGAACGTTTAGCGGTTAAACGTCTGAAAGATTTTGAACGCGAGCATGAAGAGGACCGAGAACGATGATATCCAAATTCAATAAAAAACTGGCTCTCGTTATCGTGGTGGTAGCGCTGCTGCCGGTTCTACCAAGCTTGATCGCAGTGTTGTCACCAGTTGCTGTTCTAATTCTCGTATTTGCGGGAATTGCGGGGTTTTCCCCACTACGCCGCTTTGCTTTCGGTATCGTCGGCGGGATTGCAGATATCGTTTCCTCAATCCTTACAGGACTGGGACGCGGATTGGGCCTTAGCCTCGGTTGGCTGTTCACTGGCGGTGAAAAATCCGCCAAATTCATGGGTCGGTTTGAACAAGCACGGCTGCTCGGTCGCCGCAATCAGGGCATCCTGATTGATGGAAAGTCATCGAGGCTGTCAGAAAATGCCAGTTATGAGAGCGTGCTGATCCAGGGTGGAATGGGTAGGGGCAAGACATCGACCTATGTTGTTCCCAACCTTTTGCTTCCACCTGCGCATCTGCCGAGCTTTGTTGTCACCGATACCTCCGGCGAAATCTACCAAAACACTTCGGGTTATTTGGAGCGTCGTGGGTATCAAGTTCGTGTGTTGAACCTGATGGATCCAAGTCGGTCGGAAACATATAACCCTCTGGCCAAAGCTAAATCACCCCAGCAGATTGCTGAGTTGGCCAAGACCCTTGTGCGCTCATCAAGTGGCAGAAGTGGGCAAATGGCAAATGACCCTTTCTGGGAACAGGCTGCCGAAAAACTAATCCGCATCATGGCTCAGTGCCTGCACAATCAACCGGATGCTCAATACCGCAATCTTGCGAACCTTCGACATCTAATAACCGGTTTTGATGCCCACGTTGCCCCCAATGGGCAGCTAGGTAAGATTGATGACTTTGTGTTGGCAGCAACCAGATCCGACCAAAGCACTTATCAGGCCTACAAAGCCTTTGTTCAGGGCAACCTGAAAACCATCCAATCCGTTCTGATGAGCGCAGATGTGGCGATGGATCCGGTAGCCACCCCGGAAATGGCGGCTCTGACGGCCACCAATTCTTTTGACTTCGACGAATTGCGGCAACAGCCCGCAGTGATCTATGTGGTCGTCAACCAGACACAAATGGAGCTTTATGCCTTCCTGCTAAACCTGTTTTATGCGGATCTTTTCCGCTCTCTCCTGAGAAACCAGAAGAATCCCGGCAAGCCGGTTTACCTGTTTCTCGATGAATTTGGTCATCTCTCAATCCCAGGATTTGAAGTCTTTGGTACAACGGCTAGAAAATACAAGGTGGCCTTTACGCTGTTCCTGCAATCTATGGCGCAGCTTGACAGCCGCTACGGAGCCCTTGGAGCAAGAACGATTCAAGAAGCCCTGGCAACCGAAATCTACCTCCCAGGCATGGCGCTTGATACGGCGAGGTCCTTGGAGGCCAGACTTGGGAGGACTGCCAAAGCGCCCCTTATGGCCGCCAATGATCTGATCCGAATGAAGGACAATGAGGCATTGCTGCTGCAATCCAACAACTTGCCAGTCATCCTGAAAACCAAACGATACTTCCAACGAGCAGATTTGCGCCGTCGCTCCAGCTTGTCGCCTGCTCAATTGCCGAACGCTCCAGGTGGACAACCACCCGTGATCAAACTCTAACATTGGAGACGTCCATGCCAGAAAACCTCATCGAAATGGCAGAAGAGGAAGGCTTCAAACAAGGCTGGAGTGATTGCCTCGCTGGAGCAGCTAAAATGCCGTTCCCTGACATTGGTTTCAGTTTACTCGAACCTGGTTATGTAAAGCACTTTAATGCCGCCTACTACGATGCCTACGAGACCGCTCGCGAAGAGCAAAGACGCCGTGCGGCCTTGGAAGCGCGCCGGAGCCACGAGCAATCCGAACAGCGAGAACGCTGACATGATGGAACAACATGGATGTCGGAGCGGCTTTGAAGATGGAAAAGCTGATGCGGCAGCTGGGAAACGCCAAAGCCCAAGACCGACCATTGCGCATAGCTTGCTGTCATCCAATTATCTGTCTGCTTATTTGATCAGCTACAGAAAAGGATATGCCCATCAGATACGGGAAAATCGCGAAGTGAGAAAACAAGCCACGGTTAAAAAGGAAATGAATGCCTTACTCCAAAAGGAAATGGGCATGTTGCGTGCAGATCTTCAAAAGAGCCGCTCTGCTGAAAGGACTCATTACCAGAACCGCCATGATCATCAAGCTGACTTGGAGCGATAGCTTTGACTGAATGAGAGCTTGCCAATACCATTGCCAAACATGGAGAACCCACCAAAATGGCAGCCATTAACGGTCAAAGACCTTGATGAAATTCGCCAGGATCTTGTCAAAGACGCACCCAAAATTAAACTGGCGAGGACGTTTCTAACAATGACAGGCGGAGCAGCGAAGGCCAACTTGAATCCTGAACTTTTGTTGCGGTGCGGCGAACAGCTCTCCGACCCCGAAGCCCTTCTTTCTAGTCTGAACATCCTCATTTGGCAAAATCAGCGTAGGAAGAAAGGAGCTTTTCGCCAGTTTCTTAAGACTTAACCCCTTTGCATCTCATGAATAGAAGAAAACCCAACAACTCCAGGCAGAGCCTCGGGGTGGCTTTGTTGCGGGTATCGACGGACAGGCAGTTCCAGGAGGGAGAGTCAATTGAAACTCAGCGAAGAAAGACCGAATTTGTCGCTCGGCGTGATGGCATCGATATCGTTCGTTTCTTCACCGAGCATTATTCGGGCCGGAAAAGTGACCGGCGGGTGCTGGATGATCTGTTCGACTTTCTTGAAGAGAATGACGATATCGAAGTCGTAATTGTTGGCGACATTGATCGTTTCACCCGCGGTGGCACCGAGACCTATCTCGCCTTGAAACGCCAATTGCGGTCCATGGATGTCGCTTTGCTGGATACCACCGGGATCATTCAACCTGAACGGAACCGGTTGGAGCATCTCGGCGTCGAATATGGCTGGTCGGTGGAATCCCCCAGCCACTTTGCAGAAGTTTTCATGGCGGAAAAAGCCAAGACAGAGGCCTCCGATATCTTGACCCGGACCATCGGTCAGCAAATCCAGCTGACCCGCGAAGGATATCAATGCCGGGGAGCCAATTTCGGTTTCAGAAATGCCAAGATCACCACTGGAGACGGAAAAAAGAAGACCATCATGGTGCCTCATGAGATTGAAGCGCCGTGGATCATCAAGATGTATGAATTACGAGCCGATGGCTCATGGGCGGATGATGCCATATGCGAGGCCATCAATGCCATGGGCTATCAGTCCCGCCCTATGAATATCTATGACAAGGAAACAAGGCGGGTTATTGGTCAGACCAAGCCGAAACATTTGACCCCAAAGCAACTTGAGAGATTTGTCTCGCGAACCATCTATTGTGGAGTCAAATGTGAGAGCTGGAACCAGGGCAAACCGGTCAAGGCTCCCATCGAGCCTCTGGTTAGCATTTCTCTCTTCAATCAGGCCAACCGAGGCAAGGTTCAAATCAAAGAACATCGGGATGGTTCCTTGTCGATTGAAGAAAACCGTCTCAGTTACACCAAAACCCGCCACAATGCAGACTTCCTCCTTCGTCATGTGGTCCTTTGCCATGAATGCGGCAAACCGGTTGTGGCATCCAGATCCAAGGGGAAGTCAGGTAACTATTTCGGCTACTATCATTGCAATCGTGGTCATAAGCATTGGGGCGTGAACAAGGCCGAGTTCGAACAGACAATTGCCAACTACTTGAAAAGCTTGCAAGCCAAGCCGGGATTTTTGCCTCTGTTTCGGGAGGTCGTGCGGGATGTCTGGATCCAGAAGAACCGTTCTTTCGAAGAAGACCGGAAACTAATTGAGACCCATGTTAATGACCTGAAGGATCGGCAAAATTCCATCCTTGATCGAATTATTGCCTGTACAACTGAGATTGCGCAGACTCGGCTGGAGGCAGAACTTGAACAGCTTGAAGTGACCATCAAGGAAACCAGAAAGAAACTCAATTCAAAACAGCTTCGGGAAGATCAGATTGATGCATTTTTCGAGATTGCAAAAAAGCGGATGGAACACCCCGAAGAGACCGTCTTTTCCTCAGCAACAAAGCCGCAATTGGAGAAAAACTGGTCCTTTATCTTTGCACAATCACCAAGCTACCAGAATTTACTCGATGGAACACCACAATTGACGCTCCTGTACCGGCTTAACCGGGATGGTGGAGCTGACAAAAACCTGTTGGCTGGGCAACTGTCCCTTGGATGGAACACCTTTGAACAGCAAGTTATCTCTTTCCTGGAATAGGCTTTTCCATAGGTCGAAATCAGCCCCATTTTGGCCAAAAGCTCAGACAATATCTGGAATTATGGTGAAATAGCATTTGATAATTCTTACGAACAAAAATCACAGAAACCGGTTCCAAATACACTGCGTTTGGTGGGGAACTAATCCCGCCCGTCATTGCGATGCATTTCAAAAGCGTCTTTCGAAATCCCGTAAAGAATATCGAGCAGCTCTGTTATTTCTTCGTCTGAATAATTCCGGGCAACCATGCCCAACATGCGCCGGGCACCCTTGATTGAGATACGCTGTTTGATCGGGTCGTGATCGTCCTCGCCACCAGCCGGTTGTTCCATTTGTGTTGATGTTTGTCTTGGCTTGCTTTGGTCTGAATTTTATCAGGCAGTGCAATGCTGTGCAACAAACTGGCCTTTGTAGAAATTGACCTAACATCAGGCATTTGTAGCAGGAGAATATGGGTAGATTAGGTGAGTTTGGCATGTTGGTAGCGAAATGAAGCGTACTGTGCGCTCTGGGGTGAGGGCGGACTGCTCAAACGCAATAGTGGCATGCAAAAAGGCGAGACTGATCCCGCCTTCAATCGCATTTTCTGCTCCAATATCAGATATTTTGAGCCATAGTTTGGGTCATGGTGCGACCAACCTGGGCCAGGAAAGAACGCAGCCGGGAGCCGTCAACCCCGACAACATGAACCTGACCATCACTAGCAATGCGTGACAAAGTGGCTTTGTTGGCATCCGTTCCGTAGGCAACGGTCATGACATCAGCGAGTTCATGCAGCTTTTGGATCTTTTCCTCAGAGGCGTTTGCCTGACCGTCTGACATCTTGATTACAAAAGGTCTCAGATAATGCCAGCCTTCCGGATTTGGTCGGTTGTGAAAATCTTCGATCTCAGTCGCCGCCATATCGATCGGAGCATCAAAATTGGTGCCATTGCTGGCCTGAAGCACGGGTGCGACAAGAGTTTCTGCCGATTCAGCTGAGCAGATCAGACGGGCAGAGCTGTCAAACTCGATGATAGAAACCTTGAACCCACCCTTATTCACCTGATTGGCCAGTTCTGCGATGAAGTCAGCAACTGCTGCGTTGAGTTCATCAATCTTGCCCAACAAAGCCATGGAAGACGATGAATCGAGCAGCAAGAGAACCAACTGCTTCACATTGGATGCGACCCCAGTTGGCAGAGACTTGCGTTTAATGACATTAAGTACCGGAAGTGCAGGTTCCGCTTGATCGGAAGCTGGTGCCGTCACAGTGGCCGGAGCCGTTGCATCCTGATTAGCCAAAGGCAGTGTCTTTGTCGTTCCCTGATTTTGGGAGCCATTATTGGGGAAGATATTGATTGTCATCGCAAGGTATCCTTTTTGTTAGCGCGTTGAAGACAATCGATCCCTAACCCGGATTGTAAAAGAAAGATCGGGACGTAACTACGCCCCCAAGGGGACAGAACTACGTCCGGCGACTTCCAGAAAAATATGTGAGTTTTTTGAGAGCACGCAAGTTCGCGAACAAGTGGAGCGTGCCATGACACTCATAAAATATGCGCCAAGCCTAGCCTTTCAGCAGCGTCTGTTGGAACGCACAGGCTATTCGATTTCCAATCCTCATGTTCGGCAGCCGGTCCGAAACCCGGTTGCTGAGAAGATCAAATCAATCGCCCCTCAAAAAGATACCCGTGCCAAACTGCTTTTGGCTGACCGCGTTCATCGCATGGATCGGGCTCGGCAATTGGGGCTGGCCGCAATCACTTTATGCGGCGGCTTGCTTTGGAACTCCGATCCTTCTCATGCCTATATTTCGGATGAAATTGGATCTCAGATTGCCACTCCACCCTCGCTCGACCCAGTCAAACCGGATGCATTGCAATCCTTCTCCAATCCTATCCTGGAACAGATTAATGGGATCGACTGGTCACATCCAACCTTTGTGCCGGGCTTGATATTCGTGTTGATTATCGTCCAATTGCTCGCTCTGGCGCAGAGACACATGATTGCCCGGAAGCTGATAACCACTGACCAGAATGTGATCGGAACCTCCAGAAGAAATGTGGTCGATCATACCGAGCAGACAGATCCCGAATGTGCATCAGCCACGGCCTCTGAGGAACAGGACAATTCCAGTGTAGATGGTTCTGTCGTCGAGTTTGAATCTCCCTTGGTTGAGATATCAGAACCCGAAGGTGATCGGAAAACAGGCGAAGATCAGATAACTGCTTCAAATCTCGAACAGTCCGTCGTTGATGAGGCAATGCCGCCAGAGGCTTGTGATTTGCCGGTCATTGTTCATGAGCCGAGAAAGCTCACCACGCAGTTCTGGTCCCTTGATGCCGCTACCCGCCAAGGTCAGGTCCGCGAGGAAAATCAGGATTGTTTTGCAGTGCTGGAGTTTGCACCTGAATTGAAGGCATTCAATGTTAATGATGGGGCTGGAGGCCTCAAAGGAGGGCGGGAAGCATCCCACACAGCAACGGAGAGTATTAGTTGGTCTCTCAGAGATGCTTTTCAGCGAAATGGAGATCTGACCCTACGAGACCTGCTTGATGCACTTGACTATGCCAGAAAGGTTGCCGCTGAACGTGATTTAACCGGTGTGACCACAGCTCTTGTGGTGTTGCTGAAGGGTGACATTGTTCACTATGCCACGTTGGGTGATGGAGCCATCGTGGTGATCTGGCCCGATGGGATGGTCGGACATCTCCAAGTGCCGCATCATACCGCAGGCCAACCGTCCAATATCATCAATGCCTATATCGGCAAAAACTGTCAGGCCCCTGCACGTATCGGCTCTTGCCGTCTTGAACCCGGCAGCATCGTCATGACCATGACAGATGGGGCCTCCGATCTGTTTCCCTATGAGGATTTTGCCCTTCAGCGCGAAAAGATAGCCGATATGCGGGGGCTGGCCGATCACTTACTTGCCGAGTTGGAGTCTGCCCGTGATCCTGACACTGGTGCCTATCTTCACCATGACAATATGACACTTGCCATGGCCCTTCTGATCGATGGAGACGATCATGAATGATATCATTACTATTGGTGGGATCAGAATTTGTATCGACCGGTCAAATCCTTTGCCGGGTGGCCAGGGGCAAGCCTTTCTCGGACATCTGGAGGACGATCCCACGATTGGTGTCGTTGCCAAGAAGCTGAATGATCGGCCTGACAATCTTGCTCGAGCAGACTATTTGGTCAACCGACATCTTTGTGAGATGTCACCAGCCTTTGCTGGTCCATTCGCCGCCGAAGAACTTAGCGATGGACATGTGTGGCATGTTGCTCCCTTCGTCAGAGGTGTTGAGCTGGAAAAGGATCAGCCTCGCAGTTTGGTAGAGAATCTGGAAATCTGCCTCGAAACTGTCAGTCTGTTTGCTATTCTGGCCCATCATGGCCTCGCCCATGGCGATATTGCCTTCAGCAACATCCTAATTGATCAGGATGGCACGGTCTCTGTGATCGATTTTGACGGCTATGTTGCGGACGATCCAACCAGCCTGCCATCACCGGTCATCGGGCAGCGTCCCATGCTGGCGCCAGAGTTACGTTTGGAGCAGCAGGGCCAGCCAAACGTGGAGAGTGATCGTTTCGCGCTGGCGGTCTTTTTGAGCATGCTGGTGACAGGGCGCTATCCAACTGATGGGTTTCCAGACGTGCCAGCGGAAATCGATCTTCTGTTGACCGATGGAACCTGGCCCGAACGAAAACGTCTCCCGGCCCCCGATGAACTTCCCATCGAAGCTTTGGGACCGGAGATCCAAGCTCTATTTGATCGCGCCTTCTCACTCGATCCGAAGGTCCGACCTGAGCCGGAAGAATGGCGACTGGTTTTGACCAAAGCCCTGGACAATTGCTGGATTCATGATTGTGGCAACCCCTTTGTCGCTGGACCCAACACGACCCATTGCCCCTGGTGCGGATCTACCGTCGAAATCAAATCCAATGCTCACAGCCTCAAAGTGATTCTGCCCGCTTCTGGTCATCGCTATCGTGCGGAACTCAAGGAGGGAGAAACCATCACGCTAGGCCGCTCGACAATTCCAGACCTACCTCAAGTGGTTTCTCGACGGCACCTAGAAATTACGCCTTTCCGAGACAAATTGCTGCTTCGTCATGTCGGGAACCATGACACTCTGATCGAAGTATCAGATCAATGGTACCGCCTGGAACAGCACTGGGCAAAAATCGATAATCTGGGAACACAGCGGGGCCGACTGAAACTCGCAGACATTGAGGTGCATTTGGTCGTGGAATAGCTGCGTGTTTGCAGAAAAAGACAAAGCACCACCAATCCAGTGAGGCTGGTGGTGCTTCTTTGAGATTTTCAACAAATTTGATTGTCTCTTCAGTATGGCTTTCATGACGTATATATATCCGGTGACACACCCATCGGCTGCAACCATTTGATAACAGCATCTGCTTTACCTGAGAGGCCTTTCTTTCCTCCCTGGCGTGTATTGTCTGGAGCATAACAATCAAGCTTGATTTCATGACAAGGCTTTGGTTGAAAAACTAACATCCCCACAACGTTAGACCCGCCCAAAATATGGGGGCATTGATCGGAAGATCAGTGGGGCCGCCTTCGTTGGTTTCATCTGGTGATGTTTTTGCTCGAGCCAAAGGCAAGTCATTTTGACCAGTTTCAAACCCATTGTAAGCAGCTTCCTTGATCGCGTGGCGGTAGGTCTCATATGCTGAGCCCGTTTCGACAAACTTCGCCATTATTTTGGTACCCAGGCCAACAGTTGGTTGGGATAAAACGGACCAAAGTGGAGCAATCGCCGCATTTGCTTCACTTTCCAGAAACGATACGGCAACGCTTTCAAAATTATTCCCATAACGATTTCCAACTAAGCCTTGTCCACATGCACCCAGTAGTACCAATCTTAAGTTCTTGAATTTTTCATCTTGAAGCTCACGAACACTGAGATGGGATGAATTTGTTGGGTTGTCTTCATCTGATAATTGCAAACTAGAAAACTGCGAAAACCTGTGATGGTAATATCCATGGCAATAAAAGGCTACAGCGTCGGCATTTTCCAGTGATGAAAGAACTTTTCTTTTGGTAGCTTCTCCGCCATATAAAAGATCGACATTTAGCTTGGGATCGCCAGCTCCAGTTGGTTCGCCAAAGTTCCGCTGTTCAAAGGGAAAATCGTTTAATGGATCGAAAATGACCGTTACATTTTTCGGGCTCTGCTCAGTTCTTGAAACCTTTCTCAATAGGACTTGTTTCGCTGACCAGATAGACGGAAAAAGACACAAATTCCATTTTTCAAAAAAGTGGGTGCCCGTATCACTACGTGCAGCCAATATTGGTAAGTTGTAAAGGTACGATGGCAGTAGGAGGCCGATGCGGGCATCAGGCCGTAACGAGGTATTTATGAGTGCTTCATTAATGAACGCACATAACTTCGACCATAACCGGTCCAAAAACCTATCAATGAACTCATTCCATCGAACTAAATGTTCGGTTTTCAGCTGGTCTCTCTCAATTGCCAACTCATAGCGCTTAAACTCTTGTAGCCAATCGTTGGAAATACATACTAAATCTTCCAATTTGACTTCATCAAACAAAAAATTCTTTTGGCCAAATGCGCCTACGATATGAATAATAACCCCTTTTTCTGTTGCGCTAACAAGACAAAGGTTTTGATCCGCTTCGTCTAGCAACTCAGGCAAGCTAGAATGGTTTTCTCCGCAAATCAGCTCATCAATTTCCGCGCGCCGCACATCGAGTTTGTTGCCAATAGAACTGCGAACCTCAATATATTTTGAGTGCTGTAATCGTAACCTCTCAAATGCGCTAGGCGTATCATCTGCAACAATTAGCCCATCTTCAATCTGGAACATCTCGCGAATCAAACTGCTTATCTCAGGATCTGTATTTTCTCGTTGCGAAAGACCCAGAATGATCGTGCGTAATTTCGCATTCGGCTGACGAAGAAGATCAAAAACCAATAGGGTCTCTTCCAACGTTAGCCGTTGCCTTAATTGGCAAATCAATTGGTCAGGAAGCGATGAATAGCTTCTGACTAACTCATCAATCTCACGGGTGAAAAAAGCTCTAAAAAGAACCTTCTCTACGTTCCCAATCAAATCAACTAATGCATTGTCGGAACTCACCTCATCAACCATATTCAACTCTGCCGCAATGTTGAGCAGTGAAAAATCTCCAAGACTGAAAAGTTCATGATCAGTCAGATACTTGCGCCAAAATCTCTGGCTTCTGTCATAAATTTCTTTCCAATTCTCTGAGATGGAGATGATCTCTTGGTTTCTAGCAAACAACTCGAGCTTCAACTCCTCGAGTTGAATGAGAGCTGAGTCGACTTCATTCTCAGCCAAATAGCGAGTTTGCAGGTTGCATATCATTCTCAGGATATCAATTTCCTGGATGTATCTTCCAGATTCCCTGCCAAGATTGGTGCAGCAATCGATCAAGTTTTGAAGTACCAAAGTACCGACCTTAACCGGCTCTCTGTCCAGATATTGGAGACAGTCATATAGCAGTGAAAATGCAATGCGGTTGTCGTTTATTGAATGGGTTTGGATAAGTGAACGCGCGCATTCGATTTTGCAGTTTATGCTTACTGCTTCAGGAAATGCTAATATTGAATTTTTTCCGTACCAACATGAAAGATCTTGATAGTTTTCAGATTTGATGAACTCGTGCAATTCTCTATAAAGAGATCCCGAAAACTGGTTGAACTTCACAAAGATATCAGCGCTTCTCTCGGATCTGTCTGAATTTAGTTGAATGGTTGCTATATCAATCCCTTGGCGCAGATAGCCTTCAGATAAAAATAGATATCCTAATTGCTTGGTTTTTTGGCCAATGACCAATGCCAACTTGCCAGCGTCTAAGAAAAGAGTTGAATCCTGCCCAAATTCTGATCGGGAAAATAGGCCTTCAACTATTTTCATTGCGTTGAGCAGGCCCCCGATATCGTTTGTTAAGTTGCTGGAGGCGGCTTGAGCCACAGCGGAATTGCGAAGCATAATTGCTTCAGCCATAGTCCAGTCAGGGGTCAAAAAGATAAAGCCTTGTTGCGCAACTTTTTCGGCAAGGGCGTATGACCAGACTGCAATTTTGCCGTCATTGGCATTACCCAGCTTCATGCATTTTTCGAAGGTAGATGAGCAGAGTTTGAAATGATCTATAAGAATGTTTTGCAAGTTTTGTGGTTCTAACTCACCTGATGAAACGAGGCTCTCGATTTGGCTAATTTGATCCAGCTCATCTTCCAGCTGTTTGAATTCAATATCTGTTTCCTGACCCTTCTCATTCATGCTAAAGCCCCGTTTATGTTGAAAATCTAAGAACTAAAATCAATCAGTGCTCAACTTGCGTGGATTCTTTTGGATGAAACCGTTGGAAGAATGCAGATCAAATGTTTTCCTGTGGAGGCAGTGCTGACAAACTACGTCGGTTGAATTGTAGCTCTCTTCCAGTTTGTATGGATAATGCCAGTTTCAATATGGGGTTGCAACGATGAGCTTAAAAGCCAAAATTTCAAAATTGGAACTGAGAAAAGCCATTGCAGACAAAGACGTTGTTGGGAAAAATCGGAATTTAAAACCAATATTGATGTTTATTGCCGAATCCGGACTAATGGGCGGTCTTAAAAGACAAGAAGATATCGCCGATTACTTCTACGTTGATGAAGAGACTGACGTACAAGAAAACAACGAGAGAAAGCCAAGCACAACAGCCAGAAATTTTGGATTTAGACGGCTCGGAAATATTTGGCGTAGAAGCAACACTAAATATTTGACCCGGCTCGAAGCCAAAGCAATTTTCGAGGCCTTTATTGAAGCAACCTCGCCGGTCTGGCGCGAACAGTTTGTACCAGAAGATTTTGGGCGGTTGTCACTTAGTGAAATATTTTCTCGCGCCAGGCAACTTGATCTACCAATGCCCGAAAACAACTATTCCCCAAGTATCTTATTGGATTTATCGTGTTTAAGTGTTGGTATGAGTTCGATAACTATTCAGCCTATGAATCCTCATTCGACTCTTTCACTCAGGCCTGTGGATGTTGGTAGAAGGAGTTTAGTTCCCATAAAACCTCTACCTTATCATGACGCAGATGAATTATATGTTCTGAAAATTAGTGGCGTTGATGAGACCAGAGAGCAAGTATTTGTTTTTGAATACTCATACGATGAGCTTCATGGAGAAGGTCAAGAAAATGCCTATTCCTGCTTCCCGATTCTGCTTGAAACAGAGCCACAAACCAGCTTTTTTATTCGAGGTGAGGAAGATCGGCCTTTTGTCATGCCTGATGCAGCCGGTCAATTTGCGTTTGTTGCTTTAGCGGTCCCAAAGGAATGGGATTTTGAATCTCGGTTTTTTTGCGAAGTTCGAGAGCCGAGATGGACTACTCCTGAATTCAGTACATTCCTCAAGTCAATCAATAGCCAATTACAAAAACACAAAGACCAAATTCGCATCGGTTGGTATGGATATCGTGTAGATTAGGAAATCAGCTCCGCCAGAGTTGGCGGAACTGATACTTTTACTCTGAGCCATCTTTACACCAGTGAAATTGATCGCCCCACCAGGGTTTCCGTTGAAGCCCAAAGGCTTCTGGCGGCATTACATGTGGCAAACCATCTTCCTGATCGATTGATTCAACTGAGAGAATTTCCGATCCGTCTTGCCCAAAGACAACGAGGTCCTGGGCACCAATTCGGACAATTTCACCCAAAATCCCCCAAGTATTCTCTGTGTATTCTTCGAAGTGATCGCCATCACCCCATAGAACACCAGCAAATACTGTTCCCTCAGGGACTCTAACGTCCTCTTGAGAAGGCTTTAGACCAATTGGTTTAAGCTCAAATTCGAAGCCCAACTTGATCGTGCCTTGAAATTTCTTTCCGGTATCCAAGTCTTCATCGAGCAGCCATAAATCTGATGGGATCTCAGAACTGAAAATCAAGTAAAACTGCGGTTGATTTGTCTCTGTCAATTTAATTCTCCATGATGAGTGTAACTGAAAGCGACATGCGTTCAGTTTGCTCACCATGAATTGGTGCAAAGATAGCCAGTAAGAGCGGTTGAAGCGCGACAGTCAGCTTCACGCGACCTGACTTGCCAGACAACCTCTGCATCCATTATATAGAAATTATTTATATATTTCAATAATTTAAATACTATTCAATGCTAATATACTTCATGTTCAGTTCGTGTCGACAAACGTGTTTTCCACCTGTTTTGTCCTTATTTGGTAAGGCGTCGATGTAATGAGCCACTGAAGATCTGCTCTGGTCATTGAGATCATTCAAGGCAAGACCACAGTATCAGAAGCAAGCCGTTCTTACGATTTTTCCCCTTCAGAGATTGAGGGTTGGATCGAGGATGCCAAGCATGGGATGGAGAACTCCCTGGGCACCAACCCAATCGACATTCACGCCCAGTACGAGAAGTAACTGAAGGATCTGCAAGAGGCGTATGGTGAAGCCATGCTGGAGTTGCGGGCCTGAAAAAGTTGAAGGCCCTCATGGAGCAGGAGGGTGACAATTGATCCGGACGCTTCATGAGGGCCTTTCGTCAGAAGGGATCCGCGTATCGATAGCCAAGCTTTGCAGATGGTTCAGCATCCCGCGCAGGGCTGTTTATTACAAACCAACCAAGTCGGCTCCAAGAGTTGATGCCCGTTTTTCTGATCCGATCAAGGCTATGATCGAAAAGGAACCGTCTTTCGGTTATCGAACAGTTGCCTGGCTTCTAGGCTTCAACAAAAACACGGTCCAGCGCATTTTCCAGATCAAAGGATGGCAGGTACGTAAGCGGGCCGTTGGGATGCGGCCTCGGATCCAGTCCGTTCCTTCTGTTGCTACTGCTCCGAATGAAAGATGGTCGACAGATCTGGCTCGTGTTTGGACCGGAAAGGACGGCTGGGCCTCATTGGCATTGGTTATTGATTGCCACACGCGAGAACTTTTGGGTTGGCATCTCTCACGAACTAGTAAGTCGACAACTGCTTCGGCTGCCTTGGAGCACGCCCAGATAAGTCGATTTGGGGCACTTGGTCGTGTTGATCAGGAATTCCTTCTCCGATCGGACAATGGATTGGTTTTTACCAGCCGACACTTCTCGGCGATTGTTAGAAGCTATGGCCTGAAACAGGAGTTCATAACACCGCATTGCCCGCAACAGAATGGAATGGTGGAGCGAGTGATCCGGACGTTGAAAGAACAATGCATTCACAGACACCGCTTTGAAACCATTCAGTGTGCCAACCGCGTCATCAGCGACTTGGATACACTTCTACAACACCAAACGGCCTCACCAGGCTCTGGCAATGCAGACACCTGCTGAAGCATTCAAATTAGCAGCGTAGACTTTGCAGATTCCGGTGAGTCACTACATTTGGAACAAGACAGGAGTAACTGTACACCTCACAGTTGGTGTCGCGACTACACGATACCTAGCCGGATAAGGCTTTCAGCGGTTGCGAGCGTTGCTTATTCTGACGAGCGCGGATTCCAGCCCAGAATGCAGGTTGCCTTGTCATGGGATACGATTTGCTCGCAATCCAGATCGTTGATGATTGAGCGCAAGCCATCGTTAAAAAGGCCAATAGCGGGTGCGGACGAATTCGGTGATACCGGTGACCTCCATTTTCCAAATCTGGGGGAGATCGTATTTGGTCTGGATCGTCTTCGACAGGTTAGAGAGGCTCCGCCCATGCAATACTCCCTCCCTCAGTGCCCATATTGCTAGATCTAGTATGGTGACGTCCGGGAGCGTCTCAACCTTGGCAATGATTGCCACACCATATCGCTTCTGTCACACGATGGCGAAGGTCAAGGGATAGCATGGGCCAAAAAACCACCTCCTGACTGACCCTGAATCACAATTTGCCAATCGATATACAAGGAAAGCCAAGTGAGCTAGCTGTCGGTTCACTTAAGGGTTGTATTTTGCAAATATTTGTCTTTTATAATTTGGTAGTTGTTCGAATACGATTTTACAAACAGGTGTACAGAGGGTGCGCAATGGCCATTAGAATATCGAAGCACCTCTCCAAAGAATACACATTGGGACCGGGTCTGCTGATAGATATCGATCCGCAAGCGCAAACCATGATCGAAACGCTGCAACATTCGGGGTACGATGGTCCATTGCAGCTGGATGTCATTGCCGCAATTGAAGGCTATTGTTGGCTTTCTGTACATTTCAAGCAGAACAACCAGTTAGAGGATAACGCGACCATCAATCCCGGCGAAAGCATTGATCTTGTTCTATTCTCTAAAGGATGTCCGGATTCTGATGCAGTTTTCGATGAGATGGATGTATCTATATTGCTCTATGTTCGTGACACCTCTGGTGCATCGGATGATCCATCGGGCTCAGTATTGGTTCTCAAGGATCCTATTGCAGCAACCAGTGTGTTAGAGGATCTGGAAGGAGACATCAAACAGGAGTTAATGACGGTTAGTCGTTCAGACATCATGGGCAAAGACAGATTGTTACTGGCATCCGGTTCCTTGATACAGCCATTCGCTAAACTCCCCTACAAAAGCCATGAAAGGAAGGTTGAGCTGGTGACCAAGGCTCATCTGGCAAATAATAACCCAGTTCCGTTGATGCTCAAACTGCGTCAGATTGGCCTTCAGACTCCCATCGAGATCACAAGTGACAAGGAGGACCATCTTCTTCAGTGTCCGGTCAACTTTCTACCAGACAGTCATACGAGCTTCGAAATCTGGATCGCTATTTCTTCACTGGCGGGTTCTTTCTCTGGGGGAGAGACCACTGTCGTCGATCTGCAATTTAAGGTGCAGGATCTGCCAGCCCCTCCGAACAAACTACTTTGGGAACAGAAGCTGCCCTGTTCGATTACGGCAGCCGCGGGAGAAGAGTTGGACCTTATGGTCAGCTTCACAGAGGGTGACACTATACAATTCACGCCCGCCATGATTCCAAAGAATCAACAACTGACGCCTTTGGATAGAGAAATCAGCTTTATCAAGGCGAGTTCTGATGGCAGTGTAGGTGCCCTGATTGATCCTATCCAGTTGGAAATCAACCCGATAAATGACAAGTGGGATGCCTGCCACATACAAGCTTTTCTGAGACTAAAAGACAGCTTGTCGGAAGATTTCATGCAGCCGGAACAAATTGTTAACCTCAAAGAGTGTGGTCCCCATTCCGTAAAAATTGATATTGCAGAGCTCCTCGAACTGCATAATTTCTCCCAACGGCCTGGAGTCATTGATCTGTGTCTCAAGGTGGAGGCCGTCAATTCGTCGGAAGATGCCGTCAATGCGCTTCTGGTTCTGCCGTTAAAGGCATTGCCGAATGCACCAAAATACGTCATGGCCGTTGATTTCGGCGCTTCAGCTTGCATCGTTGATTTTGGTAAGTGGGGGCGCACAACGCAAGTGCATCATTTGCCTCTTGGCGATTTCGCTCATGACGTGTTTAAGAATACTGAAGAGTATTCCGAAAACTCTACTCAGAGCATTCTTCTGCCCACGGTTGTTGGTCTATCATCAAAGCATCATTCCCGAACTCTGTCTGATCCACTATCCTTAGGTTGCTCCAAAAGAGCAGGTCTGGCTAAGGATCAAGCTAAGGAAAGAATGGCTTGGTTGCAGCGACGCTACGATATCTCACTGCCCGTTCTGCCAGAAGGCAGAAAAAAGGCAAATGGTTGGGCCGATATGGAGCAATACAAGATCCGAAATCTCAAGCGGAGCTTTTTGACACATACAAGAACGAAAACAAAGTCGATCTTGGAATATGATCGAGCAAACAGTCGAGTTGCCGAAACGGATATGCTTGTTCTATCAGACTTGCTTTCGGACGTATTTGATGAACTAGGCCGTTATATTGTTCCGAGAACACTGGAGTTTTTCGCTGACAAAGATGAAGATACAGGCCTTCAGTTGTATGATGCCTACCTTGATCTGGCCCCAGGTGACCTAGAGGTCGTTATCACTCATCCAAGCGGCATTGATAGGAAAAAACAGAACGCCTATAAGACGGCTGGCAGACGTTTTGCATCAAGTGTTTTTGGAACTCAGAATTCTGACGATGTTGGTGAGCCCAGGTTCATTTCAGAAGCATTGGCATCGGCTTTCTATGGAGTTTTTTACACAAAGAAAGAGGTGCAGAGGACGAGTCACAGAAACAAAACACAAATCTATGCATGCATTGATATCGGCGCTTCCACCTTTGACGCCTGTTTGATCGAGGCAAGCTTCTTGCGGCCTGATGGAACGGTAGAGGGCGACCCAGAGGCCGCCCCACATGATTGGAGAATACTCGCTCATTTTGGTGGTACAGTCGGCGGAGCAGATCTTGATACATCCCTACTGGATTTGGCGATATCGGCGGTCGAAGACCAAAGGAAGGCAGCCGCTAGTGAGCCGTATCGTAGTAGAACTCGCTATATAGCAAAGAGTGATTTGGAACGTGATGAGCTTCTTCGTGTAGCCATTGCTAAAGCGAAGATTGAAGCTTCAGAATTGGCTCGAATGGAAGCCGAAACCAAAACCACAAATACTGCAATTTGCTATGATTGGGCCAATAGCAAAAGTCCTGGCCTCTATGTTGATTTGTCTGGCTTGTTTGAAGAGGAGCCTGGAGCTCAATTGAACCTACGCCCGCCAAGCAAAGAGGCTAAAACACAGATTGTCATGTCCGAGGAAGGCCGTCGTCTGAATCTGTTCATACCCCGGGCTCTCTTGGACGCTAAACGCTTGCAGTGGGAAGGTTCCTCCAAGAAGTCTCCTCAAACTGTTGCGCGGCTCTTGGCTGATGCGGTTCCTGCTTTGTTGGCTCGAGAAGCGAAACGGCTGAACAAGGCACCTCTTCACTGGTTGGTTACGGGTCGTGCTGCACTTTGGCCTCCGTTCTACGCTGGCATTTCCAGAACGATAAAACGGCTTGATGCAGGCATGATGGTTAACAAGATTCCCATGTCCCCCACCGGCATGAAGTCGGCAAGCGTTCGTGGAGCGCAAATGCTGGTATTGTCAGGATTGGAGTTTTCTGACGGTGTCACACATCCCATTGCCCTTGCCCAGTTTGTGCCAAGAGGTGGCGATAATGAGTTTCGTCCATCGATGTTTAAGATTAAGCATCTTGAGTATCTTTTGGACGGCGAAACGAAAATGGGAACCGAGAAATTTGATGTGAGCCTGAATGGTCAACGCCTAGTCCTGCCGGTCCTGCCGGGGTTGGATGATGCTGGGGTGAATAGCCACATCACCCGAGAAGATATTGAAGATCTGTTTCATGCGTTCGGCATGAAAATCTGTTTCGAAAATGAACAATCATTCTCCTTAACGCAGGAGCTAAAAAATTCACCCCATGCCGAACACGCCAACTTTCAAATTTTTGTCACTCGAAGTGCGGATCGAACCGAAATCGAGTTTCTTGGCAAGAAAATAGGCATATCTAACAACAGGATTGCGTAGCCATGAGTTTATTGGATCTGCCCTGGCCATTATGGTTTTTCATCGCATCCATTTCTGCGGTTGCTATTCTGGTGGCGATCTATTTTATCCATTCCTCGCGAAGCGCTGTTTGCAACGCCGAAATGCAGCATCAACTGTTGAGCGATGAGAATGCCGTGCTCAGACAAGTCTTCCTGAACTTGGCTGGGGCAACCGAACATGGAACTTTGAAAGGGTTTGAACATCTCCAGCCGGAACAGATTGCAGAGGATATTCGGCAGTCATTGGCAACAGAAAAGATGACGACTAGTTCTGCAAGTGTAGATCTTTTCGTTCTTGCTGCAGATCTGTTACGCCAAGCAGGCCCCCCAATGATTGGCGCAGTCTGGAACGAGCCCCGGCAGATGCTTGATGAGGAACATGACCGGATCATCAAACTCTTCGAGCACATATCTTCCAACCCGGAATGGAGCGATCAAGTCAGATTGCAGGAGCGAAGTGAAGTTGCCTATCTCTTTGCGGTCTCTCTTCGCATGGATGCTTTTTCGCCAGATACGAGGCAAGCCATCAGCTATAGTTTGGCTGGCGCCATTCTACGTAGTAAACTGGCCCAGCAAGGGGTATTCCTACTCCTCCCCCCCCCTCTGAGCCTCATTCGGGTTCAGGATGTAAAAGTATCTGATGATGAAATCCAGTTGATTAATTTCGATCCTTCTGTTGCGGCGGCTGTCTTGGCAGCCAAAAAAACTTTGAGCGATCATCGAGCAAATGAGAATTGTTACCTTGTCATCGATTGTAAACGACCGGGGTGGATTTCTGCTGAGGGAACAGAGCGCCCCCACGTTGCAATCGCCAACAATGCTTATTGATACAGAAGGAATACAACAATGGCGTTAGGGCAAGTCTCGCAAAACAAGGCTGAACCAGAAAGGTTCGTGGAAGTCATCGGGCATGTAGAACCCGGGACAGAGGAGGCCTTCTGGCGTGATCGGATTTTCAGCAAACCTTCCAAAAAGAAACAAGCCAGGAAGCATTGGTATCGATCCTTGGCACTTTCTTTTTTAGCCAGACTTCCCGGACGGCAGAGCAAATTGGCCCAATGGATAAAGAGCCTCACCATATATTCTTTTGTCGACATTCTAAACTTGGTGACTGACAGGGTTCGCGTTGGAAGCCACTATTCAGAGCGGGTTTGGGAGGTTTCTTTCCACAATTTTTTTCTGGTCTCAGCTCGTCAGGGGATCTGCGGTTATAGCGAACTGGCACTTGAAACCTCGCTGGCCAAGCATTTGTCTTCTTCTGTTTCCGGTTATGTAGATCCAGAGAAGCAATTGCGTATTCGATGCATGGTCAGCAACGCTTTTAATAAAGAACAACTTGATGAGGTTCATTTCTACCTGGGCTCCGGGGTGCATGCCCCCCTTAGAGGGGAGAAACCCATTGGATGGCTCCGCTTTTATCCCAATCCAACAGAGCAACCTGCAAACTTTACCGAGCCTCTGTTCCTTGATGGTGCGCAAGCGGCTATCTTCAACGGCCAGTCCATGTTGTATTTCGGATTGGATGGAAAGAAAGATCCGGTATTCCTGAATTTCGAAGAAGCCGAGCTAGCTGGGCATTATCAAATCTGGATTGCTGGCAGGACGGAGCTGGAAGCCGAAGAAATCGTCGCACCACCACAGGTCGAACCTTTATCAAACGAAAGAGCATCTTTGATTTTCAAACGGCCAAATGAATCGATAACCAAGTCCCTCCCCGCCGATATCGATGCTCGCTGGAACGTTTCCTTTATTGGGCTCAAGCACTCATCCAACAAAGTGTGTCGTATGGATATGTCCTTGGATGGTCGCCCCTCTCGACTTTACTATCGTCGACCTGCTGTTTCCCATGTGGCTATCACGCAATTGGCATTCTCAAGAACTGAGTTGGCCAATGGTGAGCTTGAAAGCCAAATCACCAAGTTCTGGTTTGATTTCGATGGATACAAAAGATTGATATTCTCTGCTATGCAAAAACGGCGTTACTCCCTTTCTTGGACGTTTTCGACCAACCGCCATCTTGCTTTTGATTGGCATGCCAACAGGAGATATCACTGGTCCGCCAGTTGGAATAGGGATCATCACGGCGATCATTTTTTAGAAGTTCTTCAAGACCCCGATGATCCCAATATGATCCGGATCAAGCGAAGCAACAATCAGCCTTTTGGATACTTAACGCTGCCTACGCAGCCTGAAAAGCTGCTCTTTTTTGATGATCTGCAAACTGAGGCAGGCTTCCATCTCGATTGGCTTGACCATGCTGGCGCTGTTCAGATTGGCAACGAGGTTCTTGGTCTTGGCAAAGCCTTCCACTTGTACGGCCCGACCATAGGGCCGGTATCGATGGATATGCTTGATAAGCATCAGACCTTGAGACTTGGTCCTTTTGTCATCGAAAGATGGCCTCCAAATTGAAAAAGGGCAAAATCGATGAAACCTGACTCCCGGTCCAGTTCTTTTCGGCTTCTTACCAGCTTTATCGTGCTCGCGATCCTGATCTCTGGAGGAGTGTTTCTCTTTTTCACGCTAGTGAATGTTTTCGGGATCAACAAGGAGTGGCACAGAAAGGTTATCGTACCAACCGCGTCCAAGCTTGGCGAGAATAGCTTTGCACGATTGTTGAACGAGGGAGCGATTTGGGTCGAGCGCTCCAGCCGTGGCGTCCATATCAAACGGGCCTCCTGCAACAGTTATTATAACGAAGTACCGCAGGATGCAGAACTGATTGATGGACCGGCAGGGGAAAGTCGGGCGGCCGCTGTACGTGAGCTATGTCAGGAAGCGGATGGAGAAAGATTACGCAGCTTGATTGATGTTTTTAATGCATCTAACCAGTTGATTGCGATCAGAGACAACAGGGCTATATTCACTGCTTCTCAAGCGCATAACGGAAAGATCAACTGCACGGACAACAGTCAGTTCAATGCCCTCTTTGTCAAGGAGGGGTGCCTGAAAGAGGAATGGGAAGTGTCCGTCAGTGATGTTAATGGCGGCGGTCGTGAATCATTGCCTCGCCACCTGCAGGAAATCAATCAATCTGCCATATCACTGAATACTTTTGCTTTTCTAGCAGATCTTGATAAGCCTTTCATGTCTGACTGGTCTGTCACAAAGCCTTATGTTAGCCAATCTACTGGTGAGGCACCCGATCATTTTCTGCAAACTGAAGTGCTGCTCGACAACGATCCCTGGTTCATCGATCTTATTGGTGAAATCTCTGAGATTGACATTGAAGGCAAGACAATCCAAGCAAAGAATGGGGCTTTTGACGACGCATCCCTCAAGTTCAATGAGAATGTTTTTGTCATCAATGCACAGAAATGGTGTTCCGGCAAAAGGGGGCAAAGAGTCAGTTGCAACAGTTCTGAACTCAACAGCCTTCAAAGTGCAACAACATTGATCATAGAGAGCCCTGCCCGTGGCACATTCAGGATCAAGATCACCACACAGCCGAGCAATGTGACGTTGGTTCCTAGTAGTCGTACCAATGGACTGGAAACATGGAACGAACACAGTCAAAAAATTGGTCGATTACGGCTTAGTTGTTCGCGGAAAGAAAATATTCCGTCAGGTGCCATTTTAAAAGGCGGTGCTCTTGAGCAGAAAAATGGCGCTCCCACTGCCCTTGACGAAACAGGATGTAAGTTTGCTTGGTCAGACATCAAAAAAACTCAAAAGCTCGATAATAGCAATGCCACGAAGCAGAAAATTGGTCCATTGAAACAGGATGGGGTTGAGATCCTGGACAAGGACGGTGTTCTTACACCAACCGCCTTCTCTCTGGGCTTTTCCGATATATTGGGTTTTGGGGTTCATGATGCAGGCTCGTTGTCGGCAGCGCTTGTCGAGGAGCTGTTGCCAAAACCACTGAAGTTGACCATAGAACCCAAGCTGCAAGTGCAGGTGTCATCGATCCTTGCTAAATACATGAAGAGTGGGACCAAATATAAAAACGCAAACGCCGATATCATTTTACTTGATGCTGAAGGTGACGATGCTGGGGACATATTGGCCTTTGCTTCAACGCCTCGTCCCGCAACAGGACTGTCCCATTGGGATCTACTTGCCCTGAACTCGGTCATGCCAGAAAAAGGCCCCTTTGCTGCAAAAGCCTGGCGCGCCCATAACATTGAAGCTACACCGGGCTCAACCTTTAAACTGGTTTCTTCTCTTGCTGGCATACAACATGTGTTGGACAACAACGATAGATGGCTGGAGAAGGCTCTGTTGGGAAAACAATCTTCCAATGATTTGGCAACAAAGCTTGGTCTTTCTCCTGTCAACTGGTCTGATGACAACGTGTGTGTGCTCAAAAGAAGCAGGTCGGGCAAAAGACTGAGGGCAACCGGTAGCAATTCTAATGGTTTGCCGCTTTTCCACCCCAGAGGCTCTATCAAGCCCATTTACTGCATGAAGAACTACTCTAGAAGCACGCCTCTTGCTGGTCATGCCATGTTCGGCAAAACAATGTGCCGTCCTGGCAATTCGGGAAAAGCGATCGGCATGTGTGAAGCGATAATCCATTCTTCCAATCTGTTTTTTGCCGGATTGGCACTAAAAATGGATGGAGACGGATTGCGCAACCCTTCAGGCAAAGGAGAACATTTCGGCAAAGCTCAGTTGAGCAGCATCGCCAAGATGGCGGATCGGTTGTTTTCCAGCTCTGGCACACAAGACAATCCTGCAGGAATTCTGGAAGTCCCGGACCCAGAAGCTGAAGGTGTTCCAAGGGTCCAGGCCAGCAAAATGTGGCTGGCGGTTTCCAATCCAGTTCGGCGGGATGAGCAAGGCAATGTGAAAAATCTTGACCGTAGTCGGCTGTTCCAAATGGCTCAGTCTGGGATTGGCCAGAGTGTGCGGGCAACTCCACTAAACATGGCTTCAGTTGCGGCCTCCATTGCGACCGAACGCGTCGTAAGACCTCGCTTCATAGCGCATGACCTAAGGACAGCCATGGCTCAATCTGGCTCCAATGAGCCGGTTATTCGAGTGCCGGATAATCTAGATGCTCGTTCGAAAGCGGATTGGAACCAGAGATATCATGCCCTTTGGCAGCAATTGCGCAGAGGAATGAATGGTGTTGCCAAGCATGGCACTGCTCAAGGCAAAATCAGGTCTAAGCAGATCCGGGAACACCTATACTCTAAAACCGGAACCGCAACTCTGGTTGAGGGTATTGGAGCTTGGTATGTCGGTTTTCTCGAACCACCGGGTGGGGATTCGAAGATCAATGAGACTATTGCCTTCGCCTGCCGGATATACCCCCTTGATGATGGTGGTGGCGGAACAGATTGTGCGCCATTGATCAATCAAATTCTGACCAGCTTGCACAAAAGGTGGCCAAGATGAGCAAACTGTCCGACATTTGGGCCATTCGGGAGCTGGGTTTTTCATACTGGTTCAATCGCTTGGCTTTATTGATGCAGAGCTTGGGTCCACTATTCATCTGCTGCATCACTCTGTTTTTCATCGTCAATTTTGTTCTGGCCGTCGAGCATGCGAGCCAAAATGCACCACAATTCATGCAATTGGATAAACTCACTTTCTCAGCTAAGCCAGATACCTCCGTTGTTTTGGGACGAAGGGAGCTGGCACAGGATACTGGCACCAAGTCTGCCGAAGATGATCATATACAATTGACATTCAGCCAGTTCGGAGAATGGGAGCTTCAGCGGATAGCTGAAACCAGAAAGCTGGACGTAGGATTTCCCGATGTCTCCATGACTGTCTATTCAGATCGATTTCCCATCCCCTCTTCAGGTTCAGATTCACCCAAGGATGCTAAGAACAAATTGCATATTAAGGCCGGTGAAGCGCACATGACGTTGTTCAGTCAGGATGGAACTGACCTTCACATCTTCATATCGGATGCAGCAGGTCAAGCGGCACACTATATCTTCTCCTATTCAGGTACAGCCACCACTGGTTCTGGTGATGCTCTGCCGCGCTGTGTCGAGTGGGGGGGCTGGACACATCTCCGAAATTGGCTACGCCGGATTACTCGTATACAGCAATTACACGAGTTGGGTTTCTCATTTGGCGTGACGGCAAGAAATATTGCTTATATTGGAGGTTCTAACACCTGCATTCTGAAAGATGGAACTCCCCTGGTCGCATTGCCAGGTGGGGTTGATGACATTGAGTTTGGCATTCGCGCTGGCATGACAGATGGTCTGGCATTCTTGTTTCCCAGAAAAATGCCAGTCAACGCGCCTGTTGCCTATGAAATTGAAGAAAACGGTAGTTTCACTGCTCAGCATAGCGGTTCAAAATATTTCTCATGGCCGGTTTGGAATAGCAACACGAGCAACCAACTTGCTGTCAATAGTTTCACGGTGGGATATACGCTCTACACGATCGAAAGCAATGGCGATAGGGTTTCCGTTTCTCCCTTGTCAAAGGTGCCTCTCACAAGAGCGGCACAATGTGGATCGATTTTTGGTGATGTGTCGCCTCACGGAGCGGATTTAACGTCAGATCAACTACGCTGCCCTGGATCCAGCTTGGAAAGAGGCGTCGCAGTTAGAATGGAGTCAAGAAAGACGCCTCCTGCCCTGAATCGCCTGCTTGTCCCTATCGTATCCAACGACGATTTGGCTGGAGAAGAAAAGGTTTTCTGGACTATTCTGGTTATCACATTTGCAGGCTGGTGGCTGTTCAATCAGTCGGCCAGTGCTGAGCAAATGACACCGAGAAGGCGTCTGCAGCTTGCTTTGCAAGCGATGGCTTTTCTTCTTGTCGCAGGTCCTTACTGGCTGGAACTGATGCCTGGTGAGGTGTACGGTTTTGAAAAACCTGTGCTGATGCTCTATGCAAGTGGTGGTCTGTTGATGCTGGGTACATTGCTACTCTTCATAGATGAAGATTGCAGCATGCTGGGCCAGCTTTTCTGGTTAATTACTCTCAGTTTGGCTCTGGTGGGCGCTCTGTCTCTGTTCACCCTGAGTGCGGAAGGGGCCAACACGGATTGGGAACGCTTTTTTGTCAAGCAGAAATATTTTGTGCTGGACTTGTTACCATTGACCTTCATGACCATTATCGCCACCTCTCCTCTTGCCCTGAGGCGGTCGATAGGGGAAGCCGTTTTGGGGACAGCAGCGTTCATCCGCTTTTCTCTGCTCTTACTCGCGGTGTTCATTGCCTGGGTATTCTTCGGCGACCAGCAAGGACTTGTGGGATTTCAACCCGTTGAACTCGGCAAGTTTTTCGTTGTCCTTGCAATTTCAGGGGTCATTACTCAATGGACCGTTCGTTCTAGGCTGCTTAGCGATGTGGTCTTGCGGGGATCGTGGGTTGCGTTCTTTTCCCTGGCACTTTTTGGCATTGCCATGGCCGCTGTTCCGTATTTTCATTCTGATTATTCGCCGATTGTGATTGTTCTGGCCACGTCAATTTGCGTTGTTGCCTTGCTCTTGCCCAGTATCGTGTCCAGAGGAATTCGCGAACGAAAACATGATGATAAAGAAATTGAAGAAATCCCGCTTCGGTTTCGTCCTAAAAGAGAGGAGAAACTTTGGGGTTTGCACCCATGCGAATTTTTGACCAGTTTACGTCGGCGCATTACTGCATTCTTCTGGCACCCCAAATGTGGGGCTCCAATGCTGTTGGTTTTGGTGATCGCGACGGCTGGCAGCCTGCCCTTTTTGGTTCCACGACTAATTCCTGGTGTTCCGAACTGGGAATGGACAGCGCAGAAGGCTGAAAATCAAATCTCTGCATTGGAGAAAAAACTCGGTGAAGGCAGACGCACGGTTCTTGAGCGTCTCCTCATTTGGGCTGATACTCGGTATGATCGAAGGGTTGGTAGCGAGACAATTCCTTTGAGCTTGAGGGATTTGAACTATCAGGTGCTGCGGTCACGGTCGGCAATTGCTCATTCGCCTTGTTCAATCAGTCCCGAAATGGCCAGCTTGACCTTTCTTGCACCTGAGAGGAGCAGCAGCATATTGGACTATTTTGGCATCTGCACGCCGCATATAGCAGGTACTGAGATCGCCATTTCCAATGATTGCTCCACCAATGATCTGAAAGAACCTGTCGAACCGCATTGCATACCCGTCGTTCAAAGTGATTTTGCAGGTAGCTACCTGATTTCTCGCCACGGTATTGGCACTGCCAGTCTTGTGGCGTTCCTCCAGTTATTGATCCTCGGAATTGCTGGTATCGCCTATTTTCAGATCCAATCGGCCAAGTTGCGGCAGCCTGTCGCTGCTGCGGCCAATGATGCAACAGCAGCACTCATTCTGGGTTCCTGTTTTCTGTTTGTCTTGCAGTGGATTTTGTCCTGGGGAAATGTTTTTGGTCTGTTGCCAATCATGGGACAACCCATGACCTGGACTTCCGCAGCAACCAGTCATCATCTGTTTATGGCACTCCCAGCCAGTGGTGCCATATTTGCGGGCATCCGGGTCGCCCGCATTCGCAGAGAAACGATACCCTTTCGGTATGCACCATGATATCGGTTGAGTATTAAGATTTGCATTGGGAGAAGCAACATTGACGAATAATCACAACCACTTAACGCATCTGAATGAGGGTAGTCCATCTTTACTCCAAATGCTTTCAGAGAAAAAGGCAGCGTTTGCCGCCGCATCCCTTTGTATGCTTTTTGGTGCAGTATTGACGGGCTGGAGTCAGTTCCATGGCTGGCATCAGATCATCCCCGACGAGATCTGGGGACGAGCCATCGCTGCATTCTTTATGCTGGTGTTTGTGGGGTCTTCCTATGCGGTTTCCAAATTGCTGGTATATGGAATACATAAATGGCGCTTTTTGTGGCTTATTCCCTTTGCTGCATTTGCCATCTTCTTCTCTGCATTTTCCTTTGCTTTTTGGTTTGAAAAGATCTCTGAAGGAGAAAAACTCGAGAACCAGGAATTCGTTGGTCTTCTGGGCGACTTCGCGCTGTTCAATCAGGATATCGTCAATCTCTCCAAGAGCAAGTTGGATGCTGATCTGTCTGCACTCAACATCCCGACAAAGCTTGAAGATTTTTCTACACATATTGAACAGCAGATTACAGTTCTGGCCAGTTTGGATTCCGGGCCGAATGATACGAATGCTCTGACAGTTTATTATTCTGGTCAGATCACAGCTATCGAAACGAAGATTTTTGAGAGCAATAAACAAGCTGTGTCGACCTCATCTGAGGTTCTACGAATTCAGCAAATCTACCTACTGAATTCAGGGCACAAGCTGGAAGACCAAATAGGTGCGCTGGAAAACAAAAAAAGTTCTCTGATCACAAACGAGAAAGCCATTGCTGAAAAAGTCAGTCACTTTTCAGCAGCGATGAAACTTGAGAAAGAAGGAACAAGCAAAGAGAAAAAGGGAGAATTTGTTCCCAATCCTGATTTGGCGCGTCGTTTGCTGAAAGAGGCATTTGAACACGACCTGTATCGAGGCATCGTAGAAAATGTCAATAAGAAAGCTTGCGGAGAGTTGACCCCGGAGGTGCAAGAGGGAGAGGCAAAACCTAAAGTCAAGAAACGGAAAGAAGGCGACGGCGCGTGTCACAATGAAATGGAGCGAATACTCGCGGAACTCAAAGAACACCAAACAACGATTACCAATGACATTGGAGCCATTAATCGCGACGTCAAAACACTGCGTGATGCCGTGGCTTATGAAACCAGAGTGTCAAACACTCTTGCAAAGCTGAATGAGGATCTTGAGGAGGCAAAGACGCGTAAAGAGAATTCAGAACAGAATAAAAAACTGGCATCATCTCTCAAGCAGCATTTGGAACGTCTTGACAATGAACCCAGTCTTGACAATCTCAATACCGTTCTGGAGGAGTGCACCACGCAAAAAGCTGCGATAGCTCAGTTGCCACAGGAAGATGCCGACCGTTTCGCTCTTGACTGCTCCGATTTGCGAATGGTCACCCTGTTTGGAGACCAGGAGAAGCTTTTGGCTAGCCACCAGCTTGTCAAGGACCAATGTGAGTCTGAGCAGAACGCCAAGTTGCTCAACAAGCAAGTCAATATCTTGATGGACGGTGAAAGACAGATCTCTGGATTATATAAAACCTCCCTTGAGACACTGAACAAGGATCTTGTGAAACCTTGTATGGACAAGGCTGAAGCCGAAGGCCGCGACATGCTGGACATCCAAAAGGAGGTCACTCTCTTCACCAAGACCAACAGTGGCAATAAACAGGGTTTCACCGCTGCTCTCGATAGGCTTGGTTCGACATTGTTGCTGCAGAAAGAATCGATCTATGTCTTCACTTTTTTTGTCTGTCTCTGTATGGAGTTCTTCTTCTTCTGCGGCAAGTATTTTTGGGATTGGACAGAGAAGAGTGTTGGCTTGATTCGTTTGCAACGGGATTTGCTCAGCAGCGATCACAAGCAGGCTGCCGAGATCATCTTGCGATATATTGAAGATGGGAAAGGCAAGGTCTGGCAAATCAATATCAAGTTTTATGAGAAACTGGTCGTAGAGGAACAGATTTTGAAGGCCAAGACGCTCATCAATGATCTCATTCAGGCAAAACTCGCCTTCCGTTCACGCTCTTCCTATTACTATACGATCACGGAATCGGGATACAATATGCTGAGGAACGCAACAAAAACAGACCAGCCTGAATGGAATACCCAATTTTCAGATTACGACGATGAAGAAGAGTTGTCATCGCATTCAGACAGTCCGGCAGAGCGCCAGGTAAGCGATTATGGTGGTCAGAAAAGCGCCCAGAAAGCCCGAACAACGGGGACGTCATCTGCTGCTCACGGAGAGGACATCCAAGTCGCCCCGCGCCGCTCTTCCCGGCAAAGGAATAGCACTAAACAGGCCAGCCGCCGTCCGAAAGACGATCTTGTTGATGTAGCACATAGTCAGACAAATGGAAACGCATCTCAATCAGACCGGAACAGGGGGAAAACAGGTGTTTCAAGCGGCGATTTCAGATACAGCTATCATGTTGATGAGTTTGATGATTAGCTGCAGTACCGATCGCATTGCATAATCCCGGTGGCGAAACCAGCCCGTCACTGTGATAAGAAGCCGGAGAATCTAACTCCCGGCGGTCTAAACAAGGGGCTCACTGCAATCAACCCACGGATTCTCCCCAAAAATGTTAGATAATTGGGGCGCAGGTCAGCTTCAATCGCAGCCAGAAAAAGTCTAAAATGGTGCGTCAATCGAGGTGAGAGACATCACATAATCCTATAGACAGCTACTTCAGATAGCCTTTTCTAGGCGGAATTGCTGTTTCGGAATGCCTCGATCTCTTTGATCGTTTTATTCGCGTCACGCGGCCAAATGGAAACTAGGCGCATGAGGCGAGGAGAGATCGAAATATCATCTTCCCTTAAGGACGCGACAATGTCGGCAAGCTCATTAAATTTTTCACTTGAGTGGAGAATATGTGCCACATTAATGGCTTTTTGGGATTCATCTGAATTGAGGCTAGTAACCGGATCGCTTGACGCTTGCAAAAGACTCTTGAGAGTGTCATCACTTTGAGTGGCTATTTCATGTGTTGGAGGTGTAACATGATTGATGAACTCTTGCGACAATTGCAAAAGTCGATCAATTTCGTTGCTGTCAGAAGAGACATGTGGGGCTATTCCTTCCTTGATAGTCTTCAGATCAAGAGATCCTATTTCAGGAAACTCCTCTCGTATCTTGTTCATCATCATCAAAAGCATGCTGCGGTTATCTGGATATGACTCAATGCAATCGCTGCACAGCTGCGCGGCCTCAGTCGCCTTCATCTCTTTGAGCTTCTCGACCATCTGCTCAGCCTTTTGTTTCACCGCAGAGATATCGTCAGTGGTTCCGGTTTCATCGGGTTGAGTGTGGCTTAATCGTTGGCTCAGAAACGCGTTAATCTTAGTAATCTTCTCAACATATGTGAAAACGTCCTCTAGTTGGACATGTGTTTCCGTTGAGATCCCCAATACAGACTTAAGTTTTTCAGCGTTTTGATCGTCCATAATCACCTGAGTGATTTGATGGTTATTGCGGTGAGTTTGAATCTTATCGAGTTCGTGCGCAGCCTCCACAATCTTATTCCAGCCGCTTAGATTATTGTCTAGGCTCAGATCATCGCAGATTTGCAATACTCTAGCGACAGATGGTTTGTTTTTGCTCTGCCAGAGAAGAGACAGCAGTTTTAGCTCCGTACGAATATCTTCCCCTTCCTCTAGACCGATCTTCGCTCCTATGGTGCCCAGTACACGATCAACAAAACTTCCAGAGGAGTGAATATTATCTTCATCAATTCTCCAGGCCGTGGCTCCGAAAAGGATATGAGATAGCTGATAGGCGGCAGGATCTTCCTTGAATATATTCCATTCATTTTGCTCAAATCGGGCAGTATCCAGAGCCAATGCGGTAATTCCAAAGAGTGCGGAAAATCCGTCCTCTTCAAACGGATCTGAAATCTCTTTAAGCTTTTCACGAAGAGATGGTGATATTTCAGTGATACTTTCAGCCTGTTTCTGAAGGGTGATGGTCCGCTGAAAGAAGGCCTCGCTCAACTCATCTGAATCTCGGGAATAGGTATTATGTAATTGGTTCAGCGATAAGTCCGGTTTTAACTCAAAGGCAATAAAACCGGCATAGCACTGGTCGTCCACCTGAATGAATCGATCATGCATATCCATAAATATGAAATGATCGCCAATTGAAACCATTCCAACTTGAACATCATATAAATCGCTCTGACTAGAGTCCCTGATGACCCTGATCAACGGGCTATCAAGACCTTCCTCTATGCCAATAAAAATGTGTTCACCATTAAATACCTGCTGAAGCCATTTTCCAAAACTCTCTGCTTCTTGTGCTGTGTTGAATTTGGTACATTTGGTTAACCAGTCAATCACCGAGCGAGAGATCTGATCCTTATGTGATGACTTGAGCAACGGAGAATGATTGGAAGCATTGGCTTTGTTGTTCCATAATTCGGCGATTTTGGCCTGTCGTCGAACATGAATGAGAGACAATCCCTCAAGGGAACAACCTTGCCCTTCAAGCCTAACTCCGAACGGAACATAAAAATGTCTGCTGGCATAATTGGTTCCAAAAACTGCTGGAACCTCAGCAAAGCACTCAATATCCTTTTGCCTGGGGTTTAGACTTCTTGGAACGGAGACCCGAATAGGTGCGAAGTTACTCGGAGGAATAACTATGCTTGGTGCTATGCTCTCGAGTTTCCTGGAGTCGCTTTGGGAGCCGATTTCCAATATGCGCGACCGTGACATCCACGCAAGACCTGGAATATCGGGAATTTTGATTTCGCTTTCCCGTCGATGAAAGCCTGGAATGAATCTGTCTGTGTTGGTCGCATAATCATGTATCAACCCGACGAGCACATAACCAACAGCATCGGTTTTGCCATCAAAATTCTGATCATTGACCAGACGAAAAGCCTTGATCGGAAATGCAGCCTTTTCCTCCAGACGAAGAACTTCGATATACTCGAACTCCCTGTCCATCTTGATGGATAGACAGAAACGATTGCTCTTGATTGTTTCGTAAGCGCCGATCAGCTTTGAGTTGACTTCATGTTGTCCACTCTTGGGCGGGGTATGGCCAAGAACTACAAAGAGCTCACTGGAAGCTGTTTTCCCAATCCCACCAATGGTCAAACGCCTCTCGCCATCCCAAGCGAGCCACAGGTCCTCATCAATTTGCCCATACATGAGTTCATTCCAATTTGAGTCCAAAAAATCAATATGCTACATCTAACAATATTACAAGTTGTACGGTTTTTGATTGGTCTTTTGCAATGAAGGTACAGAAAATTGGCCTTTTTGGCATGCGAAGTTTTGGTAAGACCCACACTTTGCAAAATATAGTCAACTCAGTAAATGAAAAGCGCCATGGTTATCGCCGTGACCAGACGCCGAAGATCAAGGCGAAAGACAAGGAAACACGAGACAGAATAATCAATCACCACAAAGTCAGGTACAAGAACACAAGCGATGCAACTGAATGGCGATTTGAAGTAGACTGGAGCGGTGTTGATGATCCCATGCTGTTGGATGGCTATTCGGAAGCTGATAATCGCTTTGACGTGCACATTCTGGATGTTCCAGGAGAGCTATTTAAGCATTTATATCAGATGTCTGCCAACGATGGGACAGTGAGTAATCCACTTGTCGAGAACGAAGTCGTGACTAAGTTTGGCGAGTGGACAAATGAAATATCTGGTATAGTAATTGTTTTGCGTGGACCGAGCTGGTTCGAAGATAATGCAGGACTGATATTGCTTAACGCCACCGAATATGTGCTGAAACACATTGCTCAGGCTGGAAACGTGAAGCGGATTGTTGTGGCTTTTTCCATGTTTGAGCTTTTCCTGCTAAACTATGGTGGCACTGCGATTGATCTGGCCTGTCGCGATAACTCAGTCAAAAAAATCATGAAGACGCATTTTGAGGAATCCAAAGAGATCCTGCGCCATTTTCGTGATACTGCGGAAGACGAGGATATTGAAATCTGGTTCACGGTTTTTTCCTCATTTGGGTTTGTGCCGGGTATTGGTTGTCCAAATGTCAAGATTGATGAAAATGCGATGCTACACATGACGGAGAATACGACGGAACCGATCACCGATAGGATCTATTATCCCTATTTGGTGGCAGACCCCTTTCTTTTTGCAGCAACTGGCTACAGAACTCCCTTCTTGTTTAGGTTTGACGATATCTTTGAGACCCGCTGAGTTGTCCTATGTTGCCTGCCCAACATAACCCCAAAAAAGATTTGACGAATGACTGCGAAAGAAAAAACCTACTCTGAAAGACAAGAATTCGTTGTTCAGCAAGCGATCATGGGTATGGTTGTGGAAGAAGAAGGAGGAAAGATAATCAGGGATTCTCCTATCGGGATTTTGGTAAAATCGCCCGGATTCGAGGATGTGAAAACTGATATCAAGAAGACAATTTTCGGTTCCAATCCATCAGAATTCTCCATTGATGAAGATATGAGTAGGCATGGGGCCTATATTTTTAGAACCATCCCAGAGGGTCTGCTGGCAGCAAAGGCACGATATCGACCGGAATTGGGAGAGGGGGCTTCCTCTCAGGAATTTGCACTGGCCAAAATATGGTTGCTAGAAGGAGCCAAGACTTGGCGTGACATTCCCCATAGTTTCTTCATGGCCTGTATGACGCATCTGATTGCAGAGCCACCCATTGGAACCGTTCCCTCCAGTTTAGATCCACTAAGAATTCTGCCAAATGAGGAACTCGTTATCGACAAGAATGGTGAAAAAACCAGAGTCATTTTTGACATGGATGATTTCTTTACCGAGTTTCAAACCGACAGTGAACTGCGCGCCATTACCTGTCGCGCATTTCATGCCACGGAGACTGGAGGTCGCATTGATGATATTCCTTTGCTTTCCAGTACGAAAGCCCTGAGATATCCCAGGCGTACACTGGAATGCTTGGAGTTCATTGCCTTCACTCATCGCGATTTAACCCCAGAACGCATGAAATCCGAACATCCGGTTGATGTCTTTATCGGATTGCGTGGTCTTCGTAGCGATACGAATGTCATCGCTTTCAATTTGGCGGCAAATATTCTACAGCTTAACCAACTTTCGTCAGAAGAGCGTAATGTGTTTAACAAACTTAAAAATCGGGTCGAAAATCAGAGAAAGGAGATGCAGTCAACAGAAACAATTGACAACATCCCCTGGCCCGTGGACCGTCATGATAGGGCAATCGGAATTGGGACTCTGGAATTATATATATAGCTAAGTTGTGATGTCTTCCACCTCGATTGAAGCGCTATTTTAGGCTTTTTCTGGCTGCAACTGAAGTTTTTCTCGGAGCACTTCGATTGGTGCTTTTCCTCTAAGCCCCGCGTGAGGTCTGTGGCAGTTGTAAAGACCTCCCATTTCTTCAGTTTCACCTTGATATCGATGTCATCGACACAGCCCACGAGCTGCCAAAATTCCTGCTTGTCGGTTTTATGCGATCTCTCAACCTTGCCATTCAAATGCGGAGATACTGGCTTGTTACAGACATGCCGAATGCCGAGATCCTCACAATTCCAGTGAAACTTGGCCTGGAATTAGTGGCTGTCAATGATCATTCAAAACTGACCCGCCTTCAGCATTTAAAATCGGCTCTGACGCACATTATCTGAAGTTGGTCGTTACCTCACACCGATTAGCCGCGCTTGCAGCAGATCGAGTTTTGCGCGTCCGTACATCTGGCGTTTGATGAGCGTTAGTATCCACGCTTTGGTTTAAACCCCTCGTCTTCAGACGAGATCGCTTCAGCGCGTTGAGAAGAGGGTGACCATACGACAAAGGCAAACACTGCGTTTTCTACCATAGCTATCACTTAGTCTGGTCAACGAAATATCGCTACAAGGTGCTGGTTGGTGATGTACGTTTGCGCGTGAGAGAGATCGTAAGACAGGTTTATTCAGAAAACCGGGTGGAGATCATCAACGGGGTTCTGTCTTGAGACCACAACCATATGTTAGTGTCAGCATCACTAAACCTGTCGGTGAGCGACCTCATGCGTAAGATGAAGGGGCGATCTTCCCACAAGGTGCAATTTGAATTACCGCAGCTTAAAAAGCGCTACCTGGGGGAGGCACTTTTGGGGCCGAGGATATTTTTCGACCACCACTGGCGCCATCACCGAAGATGTCGTACTTGAGTACCTCGATAGGCACGTGCAAAATCCTACCGACATCAGTCGGTAGATGGGATGGTTGCCGTCCTCCCATCGCGGCATCGTAATGTGCCAGCATACGGGTGTTGACGCCTGTAAAATCGA